>CAYZTE010000017.1:0-25509 GCA_964481225.1 uncultured archaeon
CATAATTTTTAAACAAAAAGTCAAGAAAAATGCTTTTTATAGATGTTAAGGTCATTGTTGTTTATATATGTTGTTTATAAGTGATGTTTACTAATATCATTATAGCCATCATCGTTTATAAATGTTGTTCACTAATAAACATTAAACGAAATTATCTGAAACAATTAAGATAAGGTGAAACTTCGTGTCAAATCCCGAAATAAAGCAAAAGATATTAAAAGTATTACAAGAGCATTATCCAAAAGATTTTTCCATTCAAGAAGTCGCAGATGAGGCGGGATTTCATCGAAACACGGTCAGCACGTACTTGAAAGTGTTGGAGGCCGAACATGAGGTTGTCATAACGCGAACCATAAAAAGAGTAAACTTATACTCGTTTTTAAAGCAAGAAGAATGAACGAATGATTTCAATAAGTATAAATAGACGAAATTAACTTGTATTATTCCTTGAATCCAACATCTTTCAGATAAAAAAACGCCTAGTTAAAAAATAAGAAATGCCAATGCAAAATATAGAAGTGTTCTAAGATTTAAATATTCAAATTGTATCCGTTATCTATTAGTTTAGCTATCTTTTAAATAATAAATAGGTGGTAATTATCGCATTTAACATCATGAATACTGGAAATATCAAAATATATTAACAGGAGATATGTCAGAAATTATCTTAATGGTAAATTTGTATCCTAATTTATAATTTGTAAAATGTCAAAATAAGAGCCGGTCCCTTTCATGTCCTCTGATCTTTCAATTTTTTTCTGAATTTTTTCGAGTATTTTTAAGCTGTTATAATCCCGAGAGCCAAAATACCCAAAATATTTAGGAGATGCCCCCATGATAGTGGTAAATTTCCGTAAATGAGCATCTTTATCATGAGATACCGCAGTATAATAGGTAATGTCAAATAACAATGCAACTAATTCTAATAAATCGCGTTCTGTTCTAAAGGATTTTCTAACAAATTCTTTCATGCGTTTTCGAATGCTGGTGATTAATTTGGGTCCAAATCCCTTTTGTTGAATTGGGGATCGGGACATGGTCTATAATAAGTCTTACGATGCGTGGTACTGTACAGAATGCTATGATATGCATCGTGAACGCGCGAAGGAATTATTCCAAGTGATAGGGAAGACGAAACCCCAAGGATCGTGTCATGAAGACACGGTAATGCACGAGCTCTTGGAAACATTCTTGGATTACGAAGAATCGCATGAAATAGAGCTAAAGTTGGTTAGAGAAGGCATCTTAATCTATCTAGTGCGGTTTCATTATCCTTCGAATGACTCGCCTTCGCATGCCTCATTTGCGGAAATCCGGAGCGTATTGAAGAGAAGCGAAAAACCAATCAACCATGTCTTGCATTCGCTCGAACGTGAGGGCTTTCTCGAATTAGAGGGCTCCTCGGATAGACCTGAAGCTCGGTTGACTCGGCAGGGAGTAATAGAAGCAAAAAGGGTTCTAAGTAAAGTTCAAGGTGCGGGTAAAGATGGTCCAGGATATCCAATATATCCAATATATTTCCCTAGCACCTTAGAGGAATTCGACTTTTTGTTCGCAAGTCGTTCTGATATGCTAGAATACGATAACCCTCATCTTTTTGAGAAAATTGTCAATGATTTAAAAGCAGAAAAAGTCCCCAAAGAGGAAATAAAGCGCAGGATAGACGAGCTCAAAGAACTCTGTGATTACTAGGCAGGATAAGTCGTAAGACTCCACGAGTTCCTGAGTTGATGCCTTCCTTCTTTTATTCCACGTTTTTCTTTTTGCCTTTTTTTATTACCTCGATTATACCAAATTCTTTTAGACTTTGTTAATCCATTAATGTTAAAAGGTAAAATTTTTTGCTCAAAAAAAAGATTTAATTACAAAAAATCATGCGATTTTCGGCTTTTTTTGGGGACTTTACCCCATTTTTATCATGAGTTACTTGTATTAATTCAACTTGTTTTTTTTAAACAAATGCAAGCGGAGGCTAATTTTCAATTCTTGGTTGATCCCTTTACGCGAAGGACTTTATCTGAAGCGCCTTTTATGTTAATTAACTCTGCCAGTTCGCCGTTTCGGTTATTCTCCTCGCATTATTTTCTTAAGTCTAGTCAACTCATCCAACATCTCGTCACGAAGAGAGCTTAAACCTCCACCAGTTGCTGCTGCTGCTGGTGGTGCTTCACCAGGAGGTTTGGGAGGTCCACCACTAGGGGGCGCACTTGGTGCAGCTGGTCTTTTAGCAAAAGCGGGGGCTTTTAGAGGCCCGCCACTTGGAGGTGCTGCAGGTGCTTTTGGAGGTGCACCACCACTAGGAGGTAGTTTAGGGGCGGGTGGTAAGCCAGGCTTTTTAGGAGGTCCACCGCTTGGAGGTATTGCAGGTGCTTTTGGAGGACCACCACTAGGAGGAGCTTTTGGTGGGCCAGCACCAGGAGGTGCCGGGGCTGCTGGAGGAGCAAGGGCTGCTGAAGTAGCTGCAGGGGCGGGAGCACCAGCTGCTGGTCCTCCTGCACTTAACAAACTAAATAACGTACTAGCTGCAGCGGTTTTTGCGGTAGCACTGGTTGGTGTAACTATTTTCTTAGAGGAAGTGCTAACTGTTAGAACTTCTTCTCCTACAGTAATTTCCTTTAAATCCTTTTGTGCTTTACCCAAAGATTTGACAAAATCATTAATCCCTTTAACCGTCTCTTCGAGATCATCAGCTAAAGAGGTTAAACCTTTTTTCATGAAATTTATAACGCGCTCAACTTTTTTTTGTTCTTTTGAAACCACGTTTTACTCAATTCCTCTAATATTATTGTAAACTTGATAAAAAGTTATTATTACTACTAATAATCTTATATTTAAATTATATTAATATGTATTTATATTTTTATTCCATTCTTAATTGAACTCATAATTCGATATACTCTGGAAAACTAAAAAAACGTTAATTATTAAAAAACCTAAACTAATAATATTATAAACAATATTTCATTGTATTTATTAAAATTAAAATTTAAATTAATTATCAAAAATATTATCCATAGTCATTTAATCTTTGAGGAGATTAGTGAAAAAGTGGTGATTGATTATTCCTAAACGTGAGTTATTTATAAAACGTGTATATGAGATTGTCAATGAACTCAAGATTCCTTTAATTGACGAAAGAGTATATGATAAGGTTAATTTTAGTGCAGGATCCGCAATCGCATCTGTTAATTTCAGATTCGAGGAAGATGAATCGGTAATTCGAGGTTTTCTTGGTCTTGCTGAATATTTCCACACAGTCGTAATTAAACGCAAGGACGAGTTTTACATTCCTCACGCTTCTATTTTGTTCCGTTTGTATAGCGCATAAATTAACAATTTTTTTTTACTTTTCTTTAATTCTACATCAAACGCATATTTTTATATTCTTAAGGAGAGTTTCATTTTGTTATTATTTGCTTTATTTTTTAGCCGTTTTTATTTGTTTCCTAATTTTTAAAAGCATGTTTAGAATTTCAGGTTAAATATTTAGAACATAATGATCTGAATTATTTATTATCTCTAAAACTTCTGATTCGGGTACATCATACCAATTTTTGTATGCATCGGCAACAGCGAACCATAACGTGGTCCTAATATTGGGACAAAATATTTCATCTACTTCTTTTTCAACTCGTTTTACAGTTCTTAGTGGTGCTGTAGGGACAGCAATAATGATTTGTTTTGGCTTGTAATTCCTAATCATGCTTATTGCAGCTAACATAGTGAAACCTGAAGCTAATCCATCATCAAGAATGAAGATGAGCTTTTTGTGAATATGTTTCTTGTAAAAATCTTCTAAACCAAAATTTTTTCTATAAAATTCTAATCGTTCTTTAATTTCTTCTCTGGATATATTTATTGAGTCTTGTACTGCTTTTTCAGATAAGTTTAATTGCGACAATAAAGGTTCATTGATTAAAACGGTACCATCAGTAGTAACAGAACCAAATCCTGCTTCTGTATTATAAGGAATTTTTATTTTTCGAACAATTAAAATATCATATTTCAAATTTAACTTAGAACAGAATCCCTCTGTAACGGGCACGCCACCATTCGGAATAGCAAAACAAAAGCATTCTGTAGGCTCTTTAAGAATGAATTTAATAAGTTGTTCATTCTTTTTATCAATAAACTCTGCTAATATCTGCCCCGCTTTAAATCTTGAGTCATACCTGGTAAAAGTCATGATTACAAATAATTAGAGCAAATTTATGAATGATTAATATTCAAATTTAAAATATTTTTTTTGACGCATTTAAATATTTAACCAATAATAATTATCTTAACCTTTTCCTATAAGATAAATCTTATAATATAATTTTCGTAATTTATATTATCATTAAGAAATGACTCAACAATATACTATTAATATAACGGATTCTGATGAGGATGGTACATGGAAACTCAAGACTCTAAAGGTAAGATTGTTAAAGAAACCGTCCCATCAGAAATCGTGTCCATAATTGGAGATCTCTTTGCAGGAATGGTACTTTCACTCTTGATAATGCCTTTTGAGAGTTTTCTCGTTTTAATATTGTTGATTCCTGCTCTTTTATCGTTGAGGGGAAATTTAAGTGGTCCCTTTATAGCTAGAACCTCTCGTGATTTCATCATTGGAGATTTTTCAAAGAGATCTTGGATGGAAAATGTATTAGCGACGTATACACTTTCAATTATTACAGCTTTTTCTATTGGGCTCCTTTCAATTTTCTTAAATTTAGTAATTTTCAAGTTATTCATCATTTCGACTATGTATTTTATTATTATTCCAATAATTTCAATTGTCCTAACACTCTCAATTTCAATTCCTTGTTCAACAATGTTGAATTATATTGCATTCAAAAAGGGATTAAATCCAAATAATGTGGTTAATCCTATAATGACCGCGATAGATGATTTTTCTACCGTATTTTGTTTCTTTTTAACACTTATAGTGTTGGGGGTACCCTAAATGAAATATTTCACTAAAATTTTCAAGGAATCAATAATAATTGTTGTTCTATCGTCATTAATAGGTTTAATCTCAGGTACATTGTTATCTTCGAATGAAGAAATATTATATGCAATTCCAATACTGCTTTTAATTCTACCAGCATTAAACTCTTTAATAGGTGATATATCAACTGTTCTTGTTTCAAGATTAACAACACACCTTTATATTGGTATCTTATCTCCTAAAATAGAGAAATCAGAAAGACTGAAAGAAGATTTTTACGGATTATTAATTACTATTTTATTGAGTTTGGTTGCTTTAATAGCTTTAAGTTATTTAATTGGAGGAGTTTCTGGTATAGAGATAGTAAATCCTTTTCTAATGATATTTATCATAAGTCTTACTGTCTTACTTTTATTTTCAATAATGTTCATTTCATTGTTTATTAGCGCAATATTTCTATTTAAAAGGGGAATGGATCCAAATAATTTTCTAATTCCATTAGTAACGTCTCTGGCAGACTTCCTAACCCCTCTTTTCTTAATCTTATTTATAATAATATTTATATAAAATCATTATCTTATGAAAAGTGAGTGAATAAAACATTATGACCAAATTGAGTACAAAATTTAAATATAAGCCACTTTCCCTCAAAGACATTATTAGGGAAATGAAACAGAATATCGACTTAATGATTGATTTGGCTTATAGTGCTATAAAATTCGGAAGTAAAGAACTTGCTGATGAAGCTTATAAAATGGAACAAAGAATTCATGAACTAACATTTTTACTTAATTTCCAAATTATTCAAGCACATCCAAGAGGACTACAAGGAGCAAAAATGTTAGAGCCCATTGTTGTAATGGGTTATGCTATTGACAAAATTTCTGATGCTTTATCAGATATCGCCAGAGTAGTATATATCAATAACGATATATCTTCTTTTATTCAATTATTTAGTGATATTAGTTATGTACCCGAACCTATAGTTAAAATTGTTGTTAATAAAGGTTGTGGCTTTATTGGACAAGTAAGGAAAGATGTACATTTTAGATCTAAATACGGAGTCAATTTAATCGCAATACGTAGAGAAGGAAAATGGCTCTTTGAAAGAGATGAAAAGGTGTTAATAGATGACATTTTAATTGTTAAAGGAGAAATTCAACCCATTATAGAATTGAAAAAATTATGTAACGATCTAGAACCTTTTTCTTTTGACATTGGAGAACAGGAGAAAGAACTGATGATTGATCTTGAAAATCCAGATATTTGTGAAAAAGTTGAGGAAATCCAGAGAAATTATGTTTTAATAACAGATATTTCAGAGACCATGATTGAATTAGCTTTAGCTGCTTTATTTTTTAAAAATGAAGAGGTTGCGGAAGATGTTCTAGAAATGGAAGAATTGATGGATGGTTTAAATATCGCTTTAGAAAAAGATCTTCTGGATTTAGCACAATTAGTAGAAACACCTCGAGATCTCACAGGAATAATGAGAATTGTTTTTAGTTGTGAATTAATCTCTGATGCTGCTGCTCATATTGCAGAAAATATTCTTAAAGGTTTCGAACCACATACGATTTTACAGCAAGCTATTCGTGAAACTTCAGAAATTGTAGTAAGGGAAGCATTATCAGAAGATTCATACTTTAAAGATAAAACATATGACGATTTACAAGATAAACGTTATAAGCGTGGCTTCCACATCATTGCTTTAAAGAGAAAAGACAAATGGATCTATAGCTTTAAACCGGATTTTGTTTTCGAAGAGGGTGATTTACTTATAGGTTTAGGACCAATAGAAACCGTGATGCAATGGCGAAAATGTGTGAATCCTGAAAAATATAAAGCATAAATCAAAAATAAATCATCAGCAGAATGACTTCTGAAGACAATCAAGAAAGATTTTATAATACTATGCTTGAATTAGCTAGCCAAGTAAAAATAAATTCTGAAACTATTAAAATTCATGATGTTTTAAGCACCATTGAGTTAATTTTACAATTACATAAAAGCAAAAACAGAATTTTTGTTTATGGTGCTGGACGATCAGCATTTATTGGAAGATTTTTTGCTCAAAGATTAATGCATTTGGGTATAAAATCATGTTTTGTATCAGATGCAGTCACCTATCAATATAAAAGTAAAGATCTTTTGATATTAGTAAGTGGCAGTGGAGAAACAACGTCCACAGCCGCAATCGCAAAGAAGGCTAAAGAAATTGGTGGAAAAGTTGTCTCTCTCAGTAGTAATCCCAAAAGTATGATAGGCAAATTATCTGATTATGTTATCGAAATCAAAGGGAAAAGTAAAGATGTTGCTTTAACTCAAGAAACTCTTGCTCCCTATACAAGCTTATTTGATATTTCAGCTTTAGCAGTTTTAGATTCAATCGGGAGTATATTAATGAACAAATTGAGTCTAAATGAAGAAGATATTTATAAAAGACATGCCTCTATTGAATGAGGTTTATATGATATTTTTAACAACTAAATTATATTGAATTCAATATTTTAATTGGAAAGATTTATGAATGATTTGTTAGAAGTAAAGTTTATATCCCAGAAGAAAGGTAAAGGAGTATTTGCAAGAAAGAATATCAAAAAAGAGACAATCATTGATATTGCCTATGTTGTCCCAATTCCAAATAAGGATTATAAGAAAATTAGAAAAACTGTTTTATATAATTATTGCTATATCTGGGACGATCCGAAATATAGACCTGAGTTTACTAACGCAATTACTTTAAGCATAAGTCAATTTATCAATCATTCTTATGAACCTAATGTGAAATATCTTTATGATTATGAAAATAAAGCAATGGAATTTTCTGCTATTAGAGATATTTTGAAAGGAGAAGAATTAACAGTAAATTATAATGGACTTGTTGATGATAAGAGTCCAGTTTGGTTTGATATAGAATAATTTATCCTTTATTTCTTAAAGACTTACCTAATCCTTACCGCATTCAATATGGAAAAATTAAAGAATTAATAAAGCTTATTTTATCTATTAAGGGAGAAGAACATGACCTAAATTTATATACTTAATGATATAATTGTTTTAATTAAGAAAATCAAAATTATAGTAATAAATTAAATTAAAAATCCTCCTATTATATATAATTAGTCATTGTGGCGAATTGTTTGAATAAGCTATTAGAAGTAAAATTTATATCAGTAGAAAAAGGGAAAGGAGTATTTGCTAAAAATCATATAAAAAAAGGAACAAAGATAAATATTGCTCACATTATCCTTATTTCTAATAAAGAATGGGATTTAATTGAAGATACAGTATTATCTAATTATTCTTTTGAATGGGATGATCCTAATTGCAAAGGAGAATATGAATCAGCAATCGCTTTAAGTGTTAGTCAGTTTATAAATCATTCTTATAATCCAAATACGAAATATCTCTACAATTATGAAAATAAGACAATTGAATTTATTACTATTCGAGATATTTCTAAAGGCGAAGAGATAAGTGTAAATTATAATGGTGTAGTTGATGACAAAAACCCTGTATGGTTTGAGGTAGAAGAATGATTATTTTTTTCTTAATGATTTAAGGGTTTTTAGATTCATGATATCCTCTTTCATATCTTTACCTTTTGGTGTTTCTAAAATACCTGGCATGTATTTAAACCTTTCATCATTAAGAAAGAAACCAAATGGCGCTTTTCCAATTCTACCTTGACCAATATGCGTATGCCTATCCACTCTCGAACCGCAATCTTTATCTGTATCATTTAAATGAAAAGCAAATAGATTTTTGAGGCCAATTACATCATCAAATTCATCCCACATTTCGTTATATTTCTTTTTAGAGGAAAAATCATATCCTGCTGCATAAGAATGAGCTGTGTCAAAACAAATTCCAATTCTATTCTTATTCTGTATTTTATCTATAATAGTTTTGAAATGATGAAATTTATTTCCTAAGCCCTTTCCTTGTCCTGCAGTAGTTTCAAGTAAAATAATGACTTTTGAATCTTTTGTTGCATCAATCAATTTATTTAATTGATCGGCAATTTGAGTTAATGCCTCTTTTTTTGTGATTTCCTTTTTATCATTAATCGGAATAACACCTGGATGCATGTTTTCGTATTCTATGCTTAATTGGTCTACTTTAGTAAGCTCATCAAACATTGCAATATAAGATTTTTCTAATTTTTCCTCATCTATGCTCGCTAAATTTATCAAATAACTATTATGAGAAATTATTGGCCAAATCTCTTCTTTTAACTCTTCTTTTTTCTTTAAGAATTCATCAATCTCTTCTTGCTTTAAAGGTCCAGAAGTCCAACCGCGCACGTTTCTAACAAATACTTGAATTGTTTCGCAACCCAATTCTCTCCCTCTCTCAAAAGCCAGATATTTGCCGCCCGATACACTCATATGTGCGCCTATTCTCATTTTTAATCTCTTATTAAAAATACTTTTTTAAATTAATGTTATGAAAATGAATATAAAAAGAATATCGTAGTTAGTATGAATGGTTTATTTTAATTTTTAATCGCTAATATTAGTATTTAATTTTAAAATGTCATAGATTGAAAAATAAATGGGTATTCCAGCTAAGCAAGAAATGTTCTTACGTTTCATAAGCGAAATGTTCATGAAAAAAAAAAGGTTATTAAAATATATTTAAAAGAATATTTATTATTCTTTTTTAGTGTGTTTTAAATTCTTTCACTTTAGCAGCAATCTTCCTTCGTTTCACACGCTTCTTTATCTTCTTTTGCGTCTTCTGCACAACAATCTTGATCCTTATCTCCCATCTTAAACAAGCTCCTTCAAAAATTTTTATTTTTAATTGTTTATATAATAATAAGGCTCCTAACTATTTAAAGGTTTCGTTCCTTATTATTTAGATCCTAACTATATTATTGCTAAAATTTAAAATAAAATTAGTAGAATCTTAAATTAATCAGCTAAGATTTTAAAGAATTTAATAGTTTTTGGAGTAGTTGGCCTAAGATTTCTATTTCTTCTTGATTAATTTCTGAACAGCAGCCATTTACAATTGATTCTAATGGAGGAGTTGCATTTTTTAATTCTTTACCCTTTTCTGTAAGTTTAACAAGAGTGCTCCTTCTATCTTCTGGATTTTTTTCTCTAGTAACTAACTCATGACCTTCCATGGTATCAACAACTCCGGTGATCGTCGATCTAGTACAATCACAAGAGTCTGCTAGCTCCTTAAATTGCCGTCCATCAGATTCCCATAATTTTCTTAAAATTAAATGTTGAGTAGGAGTTAGATTTAATTCTTGAATATTCTCACGTTGTAATTTTTCATATTTCTTATTAATTTTATTAATGAGTTCGAATACATCTGCGGCATTTTTAGGACTACATGGCCCTTTACAAGAATTTTGAGAATTTTCACTCATTACTGATTACTCAATTATTAGGTGCTTAATTGTTAATATCCTTATTATTGATATGACTTTTCAAATATATTAATTTTTCAATTTAACTATAAAAGAATAAATTTTGACAAAAAAATGTAGTTGAATTATTTTTCAAGCTTCTGCCAGAAATTTTGAAATTCTTCTTTTGGAAAATCAACTTTTAGTTTTAATGGTTCAGATGGCTCTTTTCTAAAAAATAGTGGAAGTTCGTTCATATCTTGAGTTAAACCTGCTTTTTCATTGAATTCAAGTTCTGTCTTTATAATTTGTTTACCAATATTAATAACATTTTCTCTACTTAAATTAACATTAGTCATCGAGTTGATAGCACCTGCCACTAATTCCATATTTTCATAGCTTGGACCAATGAAAAAACAACAACCCATTGAATCCAAAACAGCGGTATAGATTTGTAATTCATATGATAAATCGAGTTTCCCTTTATTTTCAGTGAGTTCACCATAATCTTTTGTTTGCCTTGCAACTCTTCCAGCAATTGCTGCGCCTGAAGTATGATCAGCTCCCATTGGAGATGTAGCATAAGTCACGCTCATAGCCTTAAAAATCCTTGGATCATAACCAGAAATTCCTTGGCCTTTAACGTGAGGGGTTCTATCAAATCCAATTTCTTTTCCAAGATGATAAACACCATTTCCATAAAGTTTCCCTGTTTCTGAACCTTTTTTGATTTCTTCGAAGATCTCAAATACCCTTTCAGCATTTCCCCAAGGAATTTTACCCGCATCCATCGCTACTCCCATGGTAACTCCAAATTCAATGGTATCAATACCGGTGTCATCACATAAATGGTCAATTTTTGCAATTTTATCAAGATCATCAATTAATAAGAGAGATCCATTAGCAAATATGGTTTCATACTCAAGACTTGAAGTTACATGATTTCCCTTTTCATCAACAACTAAATTTGAGCATTTGATCACGCAAGTAGGACAACACGGTAATCGTTTTTTACCACCTCTTTCTGTAACCAATTCATGAAGTTTCTCTCCTGATATTTCTATTGCTTTATCATATGAACCCATTCTAAAATTCTTTGTTGGCAACCCTCCATGAGCGCTCATTGCTCTCACCATTAAAGCTGTTCCATAAATCGAGAATGTTTCTTTGGATTCTGCCAAATTCTTCGCAAAAGGTTTTGATATCTCTCTGAATTTTTTTATATCATGAATTTTTACTTTCGAAGAAGTAGTAGGAAATACTATAACTGCTTTAATTCCTTTCGAACCCATAACCGCACCTAAACCACCTCGAGCAGCATGACGACTTGGATATCCCTCTAAATCATTTGTGGCGACGCTCGCAGCTTTCATCATTTGTTCACCAGCAGGACCAATTGAATAAACTCCAATTCTATTACCAAATCTCTCTCTTAATTTAGAATGAAGTTCATAGTTGCCTAATCCTCTGTAAATTTCTGCCGATTCAAGTTTAATGCCTTCACGATCAACCAAGATCATTTTTAATCCAGGAGATTTTCTTTCTAAAACCAATGCCCTGATTCCAAGGGAAGCTAACATCATAGCAGGACGTCCTCCAACATTTGCTTCTTTTATTCCATTAGTGAGTGGACTTTTCGCTCCTACTGAAGTGCGTCCTGAACAAGGAAATGGGCTTCCAGTTAATAATCCGTTAGCAATTATTAATTTATTTTCCGCACCTAAAGGATCGCATGGTGGTGGGACCTCATCGTGAATGATCTGAGAACTTAGACCTCTCGCACCGAGTAGAAAGTATTTTGAATCTGGAGTTATATCTTCAAATTGAATTTCATCATTCTCAACATCTATTCTTGCGATTTTCATAATTAATTTCAATAATAACTTAATATATTTTATTTTTTCTTTTACTTCTTATTATTTTAGTTCGTTAAAAAATTAGCAATTGAAATATTATTTGAGCATAAAGAATTTTACTTAATCGTTTCTTTACTTAATTCAAATAACAGCTTAAGAGCTTTACTACACAAAAGTATAGTGAATCTGCAATATTTATATAGTGTGAATAATTCGCATTATTTAAAATTAACTTTAATTTTGATAAAAATGGCTGGAAATTATGAATTAATAGCAAAAAAAATGGGAGCTCCTTGGTCAGAGGAGATGGAAAAGATTCTTAAAGCTCTTTACTCGCCTGAGGAAGCTGAGATCTTAGTGTTATTCAACGGTCCATACTTGGATCGATTTACAGCACAAAAAATAGCCAAAAAGCTCAAACGCCCTATTGATGAGATTGAACCTATATTGAAGGAAATGGCACGTACACAAAGAGTATTTTCTGCTACAAAAAACAATGAAACAACCTATTCAATGTTTCCTTTAATTCCTGGGCTTTTTGAACTTTACTTTTCTAATCACGAGAGGGCTTTAAAAGAAGAAAAAGACGTTTTAAAAATATTCACGGAGGAATACGAGAAATTCTATAATGAAGGTTATATTGTAAATACATTGAGTTCCTCCTATCCATTCATGAGAGTATTTGTAGACCAAGAGGCTATAGATGATACTGTGAGCAGAGGTAAAGGAAATCTTATTGAAATTAATCAAGAAGTTGAACAGCTAAAAAATAAAATATTACCTTTCGACCAGGTAAAAAATCTAGTTGAAGAGTCACGCAGGGTTTCAGTTATGGATTGTGCCTGTAGGACTCATATGAAAATACATAACGATGGCGTTCCCGTCAATGATTATCTAATTAATGTGTGTATGAATTTTAACACTTTTGCTGATTATTGTATAGAAAACGGTTTTGGAAGAGAATTAACCAAAGATGAAGCCCTTAAAACTCTGACGGCAGCAGCTAAAGCAGGTTTAGTACATACTACTCAGAATATAACAGAAAAGACTACGTTTATTTGTAATTGTGACCGTGATTGTTGTGTAATGCTACGAGGTATTCGGCAATTTAATGATCCAAACTTGGTTGCAACTTCGAATTTCTTACCAGAATATGAAAAATCAAATTGTATATTTTGTTTAAATTGCACGGAGCTTTGTCCTATGCAAGTAATTGAATTAAAAGATGAAGAGAGTGAAGATAAGCGAATTTCTATTAATATGGATAGATGTATTGGATGTGGAGTCTGTGCTTTCAATTGCCCTGAAGAAGCTTTAACAATGGTAAAAAGCTTCGATAAGGTTCCTGTAAAAAATATGATGCAAATGACGACAAGACATATAGAAGGAAGGACCAATTAAAGTTTGAATTTAATTAATTTTCTATTTTTTAACGGATATTAACCGTACTTTTAATCGATTTAGAAAGAACTGGACCAAGAGTAATTTCTGTGCCTTTTCCTAAATTAAAAAGTAGATAAAGAACTCCAAAATTTTTTTTATCTTTATTTTAAACTCGCAATTCTACTAAGTAACATAGTTGAATTTAGTTTTAAAAACAAAATGATCCTATGTTTAATTCCTAGCTTAAAATAAAAGTAATTCATTTACATAAATAAACACTTTCGCGAAATTAACACTTTTTTATGAAAAATATTAAGAAGTAAAATGTAGTTTTATTTAATTTGTTAAAAAAAAATTCAGAAAAAATCTTATTCAACTATTTTCTTTAAAAATATTTAAATATGCAACTTTGATCTATAAGCATATCACCGTATATTAATAATTTAATAACCGTGATATGATGTAATTAGCGCTTTTTTATCAATTTATCGCCTCGTGATTAACCATGAATGAACAATACCGTGCTTTCTTCAAGCATTCTAAAGTCGATGAAAACCAAATGTCACAATCCAGCTGCTGTGATAATCCCTTTGTTGAGTCGCGCGACGGCAATAAAGTCTGTTTAAACTGCGGTTTAATTTTTGAGAGAACATTTGTTGGAAATGAAAGACGAGCTTATACTGTCGAAGAAATCCAGACTCGTCGAAGGACAGAGCCACGCTGGAGAGATTTCGGCCCAAGAACGATGCTCCCGTCAACTAAAACGGATTCGAAAGGAAAACCGATAGGAGCGAAAGAGAGTGCGTTATTTTCACGCCTTTCTAAAATTCAGAATTCCTTGATTTCAAGCATTGAAAGAAACTTTTGGGAAGCAAAACCAAAGCTAAAGATGCTTACTTCAAAACTTAATATACCTGAATACATTGCAGAGACAGCGTGGAAAATTTATAGTATTGTGGCAAGAAAGAAATTAACAATGGGTAGATCGATTAATGGGTTTATTTCGGGATCTCTATATGCTGCCATTCGCGTGCATGATTTTCCACGGTTATTAGACGAGGTTTGTGAAGCATCTTTAACACCAAGGCGAACAGTCCATAGAAGTCTTGCCATGATAATTAGAGAAGTATTACCTGAATTAAATCTTAGATACCAACCAATTACAGCAGAGAGTTTAGTTTTCAGATTTGGCAACGAGTTAGATTTGCCAATAAAAATCCAAAAAAATGCCATAAAAATGTTAAAAAATGCTTCAAAGAATGGGTTAAAACGAACTGGAAAAGATCCAAAAGGTTTAGCCGCTGCGTGTATATACATGGCAGCTAAAAATGGCTTAATTCGAAAAACACAGTCAAAAGTGGCAGATATAGCAAAAATAACGGAAGTAACTTTAAGATCTCGAGCAAAGCAAATAAAGAGTAAATTATCATAAAAGAAATTAACCATATTATATTTTTACAATCTTTTTCTTCTTTCAGCAGAGTCTTAAATGTATCCACTTACCTAGGAATCTGTTGAACTTTCTTGTTCTATCAATATTGTCCATTTAATACCTAGGGTAGTAACGACTAATCCTGTAATTAGATAACAACAATTTACTGAAACAAAAAATATCCAGAATACTGCTGGCATGATTGGTGTCACATCAAAATCATAAAGCGCACTCTGAAAACGAATGGATCCATAAATGCTTGCTATTTTTGTTTTTCCTAGCAAAACCAGATAATTCATTTTAACGAAGGCTCCCAATAAGATTATCATCCCGACAACAACCATGAGTTTTGCTAAAGATTTACTTTCGATATTCTTTTTGATTAAAATTCGATTTATAAAGATACCAAATATTAAAAAACAAACCATTGAAGTAATGAGGAATAACCATAAAAAAGTTCCAGATAACGAAATGATATCAGAAAAATACATGAATTCGAATAAAAGAACCGAATTAACATCAATTTTGAATTTTGCGAAATTTAAAAGAATCATATAAAACAACTCGATAAATGAAAGACCTATGAAGATATAACTTACTATTTCAAGAGACACCAAAACTTTATCATGTTTCATTATTATTATCACCCTTTATTTGATAAAAAGCAAGAAAAATTTTTTATTCTATTATATTTTTACATATTATTGTTTTTGAAATTTATAACAATTTTTAATGTTATTGTTTTTTAAACAACATCTAATTAATAGTAAATAAAATTAAATAAATGGTTTTTTTTGAAAAAAAGAACGAAATTAAATCCGGAAATCTCAGAATGTGCTCATGAGAACGTCAAAAAAGAGAGTGGATTTATAGTTTGTCAAGATTGTGGCTTAATCTTAGAAGAAAAAATGGCTTTTGAAGAAACTTCAACTATAGGTGAGTATTACACAAATGCTCAAAGGGATTACGAAAGAAGAATTAGATTAGGTGATTCAAAGGCAATGCAAGATCCTGTAATAAAAGAAAAGTATGAAAGGATAAAAACACTCGAAAAATGGTTTCGAGATTATCAATCAGATTTTACTGAACAAAAGAAAACAATTGAACTTCTAAAGAGCCATAAAATTGGTTTGAACATTGATAACGTTAAATATCAAGAGATCAGAGATCGATACCTGCGTTATAATAAATATCATCGCCATAATTACCAAAACATGGTTATAATCTTCCTTGCCATAGTATGGATGGAAATAAAGGATACCACAAATGTTCGAATCGAAGAATTTATTAAAGTTTCTAAAGAATTAGGTCATAAAATAAATAAAAAAATGCTAAATAATGCCATGTTGAAAGTGAAACGAACGGAAAAGTTGTTTAAGGAAAAGAAGAGTGCGAAAGAATTGGAGAAAGAAATTAAAAATAAAATAAAAATTGTTTTTCAAAAGGATTTAAATGGCATTCCATTTGAAGAAGTTCAAGAATTCTTCTCAAATAAGTCTGAATTTGAGAAAATCAAGATTAACATGCAATTATTAGCAGACAAAATACTAAACCAAATTACATATGAACACATCCAAAATCTAAATTATAAAGCCTTTGTAGCTGGATTGATCTATTATATCGGACAAACTTTAGAGAATAGGAAGATTTTTACGCAAAGCCTTATCGAAGAATACAGCAAATTTTCAAGTACTACTATTAGAAAAAGGTATCATCTTATGAGAGATCTTTTAGGAAATCCTCAAGATTTTAAACTCTAATTTTTTAAATATCATTAATAAATTTGGAGAAATTATAAACCATTAAAAGGTTTTGATTCTATATTATTTAATATTTAAATGTACTTTTGGTTTCATTATTAATTAAGATGTCCACCGTAAAAAATCCTCATGAAACATTTTATCATCAACCCATTAACGAATTAATAGGATTTTTTGAAACAGATCCGGATCATGGGTTGAAATCTTCTGAAATGGAAGAAAGATATTTAAAATCGGGCTATAATGAGCTTCCTAAAATTAAAAAATCTATTTGGAAAATCTATCTGGCCCCTATTTTCAATTTCCTAATAGTTATTCTCATTATTACAGCGATTGTTTTAGTCGTTTTAGGTTCTGCAGGCGAAACTGTCATAACGTTCACGGTTATAGCAATGAATTCAGCAACAGTAGTCATACAGCAATATAGAGCCCAAAAAGCATTAGAAGCATTAAGACAAATTTCTGCTTTGAAAGCGACAGTTTTAAGGGATGGGGATCAATTAGAAATCCCTAATAAAGAATTAGTGCCTGGGGATATAGCAATATTGGATCAAGGAGATAAAATCCCTGCCGATGCAAGAATCATTAATTATATAAATTTAACAGTAGATGAAGCTCCTTTAACTGGTGAAAGTGAACCAGTTGAAAAAACAGCCAAAATTTTAGAAAAAGATGATGTTCCCGTACAAAAACAGTCAAACATGGTATTTATGGGCACTTACGTGCACACAGGTAGAGCTAAGATTTTAATAACTGGTACAGGAATTAATACGGAAATAGGAAAAATTTCGGAAACTCTAAATGAGATGGGAAGCATTGAAGATATTCCATTAACACGTAAGTTAAATCGGCTAGGCTATATTTTAGGTACTATTGTAATAATCAATCTTATCATATTAATAGTTTACAAGTTTTCAAAATTACTTATTGACGATAATTTTGTAGAATCCGAAATAAGCAGTGCTCTTACTAGTTCTATTTTAAGAGCCATGAATATAATGCCTATAAATCTACCTATACTTACGACCCTTGTACTCATAACTGGTGTGTTAAATATGGCTCAAAGTGGCGTTATTATTAAGAATCTATCAGCTATCGAATCTTTAGGGCGTGTTTCCGTAATTTGTTCGGATAAAACTGGAACCATTACTAAAAACGAAATGACGGTTGAGAAATTCTGGGTGAATGATGAAGAGTATGATGTAAGTGGTTCTGGATACGATGCTGAGGGTGAAATATCAAAAGAGGGGAATCCAATTAACTTAAATGATAATTTAACATTCCAAAAATTCATTGATTCGATTGTTTTGAATAATAATGCCGAGCTCATTTATGAGGATGTTAAAGTTAAGGTTAAAGATAAAAGAGAAATGGCAATAAGGCGAGCATTAGGCTCTCCTACAGAAGCAGCTCTATTGGTCTTAGCTGAAAAAGCAGGATACATTCCTTACGATATTAAAAGAAAACATGATTTAATTACAGAATTCTCGTTTAGCTCGGAAATAAAAAGAATGAGTTCAATATTTAAATTTAAAGAAAGTGAGAAAGATTTCAAAGTTTTAACAAAAGGAGCTCCAGAAAAAATTATTGAGATATCTCTAGAAATAGAAATTAATAGCAAAACAAAACCTTTTAGCGACGATCTAAAAGATAAAGTTATAAAAGAAATAAAAGAGCGTGCAGAACAAGGATATCGCACTTTAGCTATAGCATATAAAACTATAACTGTTGTAAACACGCCAAGTAGGGAAGATATTGAGAATAATTTAACTTTCTTGGGCTTTGTAGCTATAATGGACCCACCTAGAATTGGCGTGAAGGAATCTGTTGAAGAATGCCAATCTGGTGATATAAAAGTTATAATGATAACTGGAGATCATCCAGCTACAGCAAAAACCATTGCATCTCAGATGGGAATTTATAAAGAAGGAGATATTGTAGCGGAAGGGGCACAATTAAAAGATCTCGAAAAGACAGATTTCGAAAAGGTATCTGTTTTTGCTCGTGTTGAACCTTCTGATAAAGAAATCATTGTGGAGAATTACCAAAGTAATAATCGTATTGTAGCTATGACAGGGGATGGAATAAATGATTCGCTTGCTTTAAAACTCGCCAATGCAGGAATAGCAATGGGAATTACAGGAACTGATGTTGCGAAGGAAACAGCTGATATGGTCATTTCAGATGACAATTTCACTTCAATTGAAAAGGGAGTTAAAATAGGGCGTGGCTTATTTTCTAAGATTAGAACAATAATTTATTTTTTCATATGCTTAAACATAATGGAAGCTACAATATTTTTCACGTATGAATTTTTTGCATTTGAGCTATTCAGCTCAGAATGGCAGCATATTTATATATTTGGCATTGTCCATTCCCTTCCTTCCCTCGCACTAGTGATTGACACCCATCCAAAAGATATCATGAACGAACCACCGAGAGATGAAGAAGAAATTTTAAATAAAAATATGTGGATAATGTTGCTAATTCAAGCTTTTTTAATGGGTGTGGGGTTAGTCTTAGCACTACAACTAACTTTGGGAGGGATAATCCCATTAAATGAATGGAATACAAATTATTCTTTAAGCTACGTTCCCGATTCTATAAAGGATTTACCTGAAGCAGAACGATTAGTAAAGCTTACAGCAATGAAAGCAAGAACAATGTTTATTACCACGATCTTCATCGTAGAGACTACTTTTATATGGACATTTAGAAGACCCAATAAATTGGTCATTAAAAGTCTTAAGGAAGAATTAAGCATTTCCTTATTAATTATATGTCTATTTACATTAGCGATACACACCTTATACATTTGTTTCTCGTATCCAGTAAATTATTACGTCAATGAAGAATTTGGATTAGACCTCCAAATTAATTTCATGTTTCTTAGTTTTACTGATTGGCTATTGTGCATTTCATTTGCCTTACCTGGTATTATAGGGATTGAAATATTCAAATATTTTGCTATAAAGCGGGGAATTCATTTTTAAAGAATCTTTTAAAAAAATTTTATGAAAATGTAATAAGTTAAAAATTATAATTATTATAGTCTATTTATTACATTGATTAGAATTTTGAATTTAAAAAATAATTAAATTATATTAACACTCGCGGAAGAACCACCATGGAACAACTAGAAGAAAATTTTTACAATCTTGAATTGGAGCAAATTTATAAAAAATTTCAAACTGATCCTGATAAAGGTTTAACCGAGCAAGAAGTTAAAAACCGATTAGAGAAATTTGGATATAATGAAGTTCCGAAAGTATCTAAGGGGTTTATAAAAATATACCTTGCTCCTCTATTTAACTGGTTAATCGTTATTTACTTGATTGGGGCTTTAATATTGACTCTAGCCTGGATGTTTGGTGGAGAGGGAAACCTACTGTTTATTGGTTTAACTATAGGAATTGTTTTTATAAATTGTTTCGTTGCTATTATTCAACAGTATAGAGCAACAAAAAAATTGAAAGCGCTAAGAGAGCTATCTGCTCCTACATCAACAATAATTAGAAATGGGCAGAAACAAGAAAGTTCGACTAAAGAAATTGTTGTGGGGGATTTATTAGTTTTAAATCAAGGAGATAAAGTTCCTGCTGATGCTAGAATAATTGAATCGAATAATATCGTCGTAAACGAAGCCTCATTGACGGGAGAAAGTGAACCGGTAAGGAAAGATGAGATAGGGAAGGCAATAATCAAAAAAGATATAGCTATAGGAGAACGTAGTAATATGGTATTTTATGGGACCTATATAACAACAGGAAACGGTAAATCAATTGTGGTTAAGACAGGAGGAGATACAGAGATAGGTAAGATCTCACACGGTTTAGAAGAGGCTGGAACAAGTGAAATTCCAATAAGAAAAAAAATGAATAATTTTGGAAAATGGTTAGGATTAATCATTTTTATCCTTTGGTTTATAATTTTAATGATTAAATGGCTTGCAAGTGAATTTAAAGAATTGCTAATTGTTGATAGCTTAAACTCAGCACTTGATCTAATGCCAATAAACATACCTTTGCTCGTTACTATCGTTTTGATTACTGGGGTTTTAGCAATGGCCCATTACGGAGTTATTATAAGGAATCTTGCCTCAGTTGACAGTTTAGGAAGAGTAAGTGTAGTTTGTTCAGATAAAACAGGCACATTAACTAAAAATCAAATGTCTATTCAACACGTTTGGACAAATGGCTCAATATTTCGAGTTACAGGTAGTGGCTATTCTCCAGAGGGAGATATCATTTTAATGGATGATCAAAAGAATCCTGAATATATTAGGCATGTAGATGATTTTCCTAAATTAAAGTTACTATTAATTTCAGGATTTTTGAATAATAATTCTGCTTTAGTAAAAAATGAGATTGAAATTTCTGGTAAAATAATTCCTACTTGGAGTGTTGTTGGATCGCCAACAGAAGGGGCTTTAATGGTTTTATTTCAGAAGCGTATGGGTGATTTTCTTCTAGATGATTACAATGCTGTTAAGGAATACCCATTTGATTCATCATTAAAGAGGATGACAAAAGTATATGAGAAAAATCTTAGCTATTTTTCTTTTACTAAAGGAGCAAGTGAAATTTTGTTCCCATTATGCTCTAAAATAATCTATAATGATGCTGAAGTTAATTTTACCAATGAAATTAAAAGCAAAGTTATGGAAATCGTTAATTTGTATGCTAATCAAGGTTATAGGATATTGAGTTTATGTTATAAAAAGATGGATATCATGCCACCCGAAGGCGAAGAGGGTAGAAAAGTTAGTGAAACTGATTTAGTTTATATTGGTTTTGTAACCATATTAGATCCTCCAAGAGAGGGGGTTAAAGAATCCGTGGATCAATGCCATGAAGCAGGTGTCGAAGTTGTCATGATTACGGGTGATTCTCCAACTACAGCCAGAGCTATTGCCTCGCAAATCGCTATTATAACAGAAGCAAGTGAAACTGCCGTAGAAGGTAAAGCTGTTAAAGATATCAAGGCATATGATGATTTTTCTAAAATTAAAGTATTTGCCCGAGTTTCTCCAGAACATAAAGAAGTTATAGTAGAAAAATACCAGGACCAGAAAAAGGTTGTTGCCATGACTGGAGATGGCGTTAATGACGCTTTGGCACTAAATATGGCAGACGCCGGTGTTGCGATGGGGATCACCGGAACTGATGTGGCTAAGGAAGCTTCAGATATGGTGATCTCAGACGATTCATTTAATTCCATAGTAACAGGGATCCATCATGGAAGAGGAATCTTCGCAAGAATTCGTGCGGTGGTATTTTTCTATATTTGTATTAACGTATTTGAAGGAATAGTTCAATTTATAATATTTGTAATTTTAGGGAGACCTTACTTTTTAGATGACGCTTTCTATTTACAATGGATATTTCTTTCAATAACTTTACACGTATTTCCAGGATTAATTTTAACATTTGATTCTACTTCTAAAGAAGTCATGCAAGAAAAACCTCGGGATTCAGAAGAGATTCTTTCGAAAAATATTATTATTCTTTTGTTAATATTTGGAATTTTACTTGCAATAAGCATGGTTATAATATATTTCATAACTTTTAGTGGTATATATCCTGTTTTTTCCGAAAACTTAATTTCAGGATACTTATATTCTGATGATAAAATTCCACTATTACCAACTGAAGTATTTGATATTTCTGCGGTTGAAAAGATAACAGATTACTGGGACAAAATAGCAATGATCAGAACTATTGGAAAAACATTAACTATGATGATGGTTACTTTATTTTTCTGTGAATCTTTTCTGGTATTTCAAATAAGAAGACCAAATAAATCCTTAATACGTAGTTTAATTGAAGATAGTAATAAACGGATGTATCTCATCATAGGCTTTCTCTTTGCAGTTTTTCTAATGTTGATGTATATCCCAGGGTTTCAAATATTTTTAGCTGATTCAGGAATTAACTTCATGTTCATGTATTTGACAGGATTAGATTGGCTAGTTTGTTTCTTGATTTCTTTAATATGTATTGTTTCTTTCGAAATAGTTAAATTTACAGCCCGTAGAAGGGGAATTACATTTTAATTACTTATTTTTTTTGTTTCTTTCATCAAAATGGTTAATTTTTTATTTACCATAATAGCATAATTATGAGTATTTTGAAAGGAGAATGGAATGAAAAAAATAAAAATTGAAAAATAATGTTATTTCTCTAATTCCTTAAAGTAAGGGATAATTTTATCTCTAAAAACCTCGTAAACTTTATTAGGGTCTGGTCCTCTATTCATTATACTTATGTGTGTTGCTCCAGCTTCTTTATATTTTTCTATACTTGAAATAACATCATCTGTTGTGCCAATACAGTTAAAATCTTGGAGAATCGTATCAGGTAATTTGTCCAGATTACTTAAATAATCTAATGCATTTTGATTGCTCATGTCAAAGTTATGAACATTGAGACCTTCAGGTAAATTTAAACCTGGATATGCTTCATTAGTAATAGTAGAATTTAATAAGTAAGAGGATTTAAAAAATTCACATCTTTTTATTGCTTTATCTGGATCATCGTCATCTATTGCTACAAAACAATCATATACGTAATCAATTTCAGAAGGATCTCGACCTGTATCTTTTGCAGCATCAATAACTTCTTTTACCTTTTTTTTATAAACCCATGGCGGTTGATAGAGAGGGTACCATCCATCTGCTAATTCTCCAGTGATTTTACGTGTTTTTGGGCCATTAGCAGCGACATAGATTGGTGGACTCTTCTGAACCGGTTTTATTTGAATATAAGCTCTTCTTATTTCTCCCCAAAAATCACTTTTTTCACTAACTCTTTTTTTAGTCCAAAATTTTCTCAATAAAATAATATATTCTCGTAATTTTGAAACACTCTTCACCCTATTTAATCCATACATATCAATATTCATTGCTTCACCTGCTCCAAGTCCTATCATACCTCGCCCATTAGAAATCTGATCTAATGTAGCTACTTTATGTGCCATTAATGCTGGGTGAAACCGATGACAATCAGAAACACCAGTGCATAATTTCACTTTTTTCGTTATCATTGCCAAGGCTGTTAAAAAGCTATAAGCATCATAACAAGTTCCTGGTCCTGGAGGTAGCATTACTGTATGATCTGCATAAAAAACTCCAAAAAAACCACAATCCTCTGCCTTTTTCGTTCCTTCGAACATAAAATCAAGACGAGGTGTTGGTACAGGTATGTGAAAACTAAATCTCATTATATTATTCAATCTCCTCTATTAATCTTTAATATTTTTTAAAAATTTTAATAAAAACATTACTTTTTATTCAATTTTCCTAATAAATGCAAAAATTCAAGATGTTTATAAAATATTTAGAATTTCATAATAATATTCAGAAATTAGATAAAAGTGATAAAATGGATATAGATATAAAAATTGGGACAGAAGGGACATTTATACCTCCCTTTGATAGAGGCATTGAAACCATAAAAAGAATCGAAGCTAGTGGTTATGATTCAGTATGGTTTGCAGATCATTTAATGGGTTGGATACCTGAATCAATTTGGACTCCCGATCTCATTAAAATGTCTACAATTCAAAATAGCCCACACGACTTTTACGATGTTTATTCTGTGATGTCAGTTGCAGCTTGGAATACTCAAAATATTAAATTAGGTACGAGTGTTACTGAAACGTTTCGAAGACATCCAGCTGTTCTTGCCCAAATTTTTCTAACTTTGGATCATATATCAAAGGGACGAGCAATTCTCGGGATCGGAACAGGAGAGGGGGAAAATGTTATTCCTTATGGTATAAAATGGGAGAAACCCGTCAGTAGGTTAGAAGAGGCAATAAAAATAATCAAACTTCTTTGGGAAAATGATGAAAAAGTTAATTTCGACGGAAAGTTTTGGAAATTAAAAAATGCCATTCTTTCTATAAAACCTTATGAGGAAGGAAAATACCCTCCAATATGGGTTGCTGCACATGGACCTAAAATGTGTGAATTGACAGGCAGATTAGGAGATGGATGGCTACCTTCGAATTTTGATCCTAAGACTTATGAAGAAAAGCTTGAAATTATCCAGAAATCTGCAAAAAAAGCAGGGCGAGACCCGGAAGATATTATTCCTGGTTTATGGTGTAATATAATTATTGACGAGGAACATGGTGAATGTGATAGATTATTAGAAACTGCCTATGTGAAAAACTACAGTCTTATTCAATCGAATGAGTATTTCGAAAAATTTGGGACTTCGCACCCCTTCGGTAAAGATTTCTACGGTCTACTTGATTTTATCCCAACAAACTACGACCGAGAAACTATGCTCGAAGCCTTTAATAAAATTCCAGTAAAATTATGTGATGAAACTTTTTTACATGGTACTCCAGATGAGATCATATCAAAAATAGAAGATTACGCTAAGGTTGGTTTAAACCATATCGTTCTTTATAACATAACATATAATTGCGATGTTAGTAAGATAAAAAGTTCATTTGGGTGCATAAAGAAAGTTCTACAATATTTTAAAGATTAAAATTTTTGAACTCAATATTTAAAGTGATAAAGAATGATAAAAGAATTTGAAGGGAAGGTGGCCATTATAACTGGTGGAGGTAGCGGGATAGGGCGTTCAATGTCACGTACATTCGCTAAACGAGGCATGAAAATTGTTCTGGCTGATGTCGATCCATTATTTACTAAATTTCTGTTCAGTTATATCTTGAGCTATAAGTTGGTCAATGTCAAGTTAACCTGAATAAGGAGGATCCAAATATAAATGAGTTGATACTTATAAATGGAT
>CAYZTE010000018.1:0-25061 GCA_964481225.1 uncultured archaeon
CTGCGAAAGATTGGAAAATCATCCCCTTTGAGAATTTAATAGCAGAAATGCATTTGAATGACACCGATTTAATTGCTGCCGTTGGAAGTGTCAAAGAAGCCGAATTAATGCTTAAGATTTTAGAAATCGGAGTAGACGGTATTTTATTGGAGCCAAAAAATGCTAATGAAATTAATGATTTGAAAAAACTCATTCACTCTGAATTTAATATTGAAATTACCACAGCCAAAATATTAAAAATCCAAAATATTCGGGAAAGTGAAAGAGTTTGCGTGGATACGACATCTCTTCTTCACCCAGGTGAAGGACTTCTCGTCGGAAGTACCGCAATGGGTTTTGTACTTGTACATGCTGAAGTTTTTGAAACGAAATTCGTGGGATCAAGACCATTTAGAGTAAATGCCGGAGATGTATCTGCTTATGTTCTAGTACCAGGACAAGAAGTGAATAGTTACAGGACTAAATATTTAAGTGAATTAAAGGGAGGGGATAATGTTATCATATCAGATAATAAAGGAAACGCTAGAATTGCATCAGTTGGAAGGGTGAAAATAGAAACACGACCAATGATTAGATTTGAATTAGAAGCTTTAAAAAATGATAAAAAAATTCCAATAAATTGTATTTGCCAAAACGCTGAGACGATTCGCTTAGTCGGTGTTAACGGTAAAACTAAGTCTGTCGTTGATATTGATGTTGGGGATGATGTTTTAGTTCATTTAGGACCCGGTGCAACACATTTCGGCACACCTATAAAAGAAACAATTATTGAGAAGTAGTTAATTAAGAACAAGACTATATAATTTGATAAGCGATAAGATATAGTTTTAAAAACTAATATTTTTAAGTTTATTATATAAGAAAATGAAAATTTAGTGCAAATATGGCAACTTATTGGTCACCTTTACTTCACGTTTATCAACCACCTACTCAAGACCTAAAAGTTCTAAGAAACGTAGATAGAGAATGTTACAAGCCCTTATTCTCCTTACTGGAAGAATATGACAGTGCTAAATTCTGCTTAAATATCAATGGTGTTCTTATTGAGTTATTGCATGAATATGGAATATCAGACACTTTGGATCTTTTAAAGAATTTAGTATCTGAAAGTAAAGTTGAGATTGTAGGAACAGCAAAATTTCATCCAATTCTTCCATTAATTCCAAAAAAAGAAGCTCAACATCAAATTCAGATGAATGAAGAAGTTAATAGGAGAGAATTTGGTCGCTGGCAGAGAAAAGGTTTTTTTCCACCTGAAATGGCGATTTCAGGAAGTGTAGCTAAATATATTCGCCAATTGGGATATAAATGGGTATTAATGAGTGGAATAGCTTGCCCTGAAGATATAGTATGGCCATACGATAAAATCTATACTTCTCCTAATGGACTTCAGTTATTTTTTAGAGATGATGTTCTTAGTAACAAGATTGCCTTTAAAAATATTACTGCGAAGGAATTTGTAAAAATAATTAAAGATATTTTCCAGCCAAGCGTAAACCCAAAGATAAAACCTATTAAAGAGATCGATCGATATATTATTACTGCTATGGATGGTGAGACATTTGGTCATCATATCAAAAATTATGAAAAAACCTTTTTACGAAAGGTTTTAAATCTCATTAATCAAGAGGAAAAAATACAAATTTTATTTATTTCAGAATTAGACCAACATTTTCCAATAGCTAATAAAAAAATCATCCCGAGAGAATCAAGTTGGAGTACAACTTATGACGATCTTAAAGCAAGCATTCCTTATCCCCTTTGGGACCATCCAGACAATAGTATTCATAAATATTACTGGAAACTTATGAAAAGCTTGAATAATTTAATGAATTTAGCAGATAATTTGGATCTAACAACAGACTGGGAAGTGGAAAATTATTATAACACTGCCAGATTTTTCTATGATCGTGGATTGCATTCCTGTCCTTCATGGTGGGCAAACCCTCAACGAGGCATATGGAGTCCTAACTTAATCCACAAAGGTATTGAACTATTAATTAGAGCTGCACTCAACGCTCAAATGGCTTTAGTTCATGCTGGTAAATCTGATTTGAGCGATGGATATTATGATTCTATTTCATTATATCACGGTTTATTAATCATGGAATTATCGAATATTACAAGAAAGAATTTAAAGCAGAAAAAAAAATAAAGTTAATTATTTTTTTGAATCATATTTTCGATACTTTGTAACCATTTTTGTAGATCTCTAACAAGCCATGCTGCTGAGTCAAGCTCACCTCTTTCATTCTCAAAGACTATTTTCAGAAGTGGATTAAATTTAGTTTTCCTTAAAAATGATTTTGGAGTTTCAATTCCTTTGATTGAAACTAAGGGAATTTTAAATTTCCCCGTAGGTTTCCACATTTCAAATAATAGCTCATTTTCTGTAAGCGCTAGAACTCCAGTTCCTCGTATTTGTTTCAATCCTTTCGATTCTTGACCAAAAAAGTTTGCACTTGGAGAATCTAAGATAATATTTGAACTAGCTACACCATTTAAAATTTCACTAATCCTTTTTTGAAATAGTTTTTTTAAAATTTTTTTCCTCAATTGAAGATATTTAATAATTGAATAAATGTAATCATAAATTATATAACTCCTATTTTATTTATTAAACAAAATAAAAAAAATGAAAATGCCTTTTACTAATTATTAGAGTTTATATAATTCTTTCAATTATTTGTTAAAACATGTCAAAAAATAACGAAAAAAAGATTAAATACTGCGTTTATTGTGGTACTAATATAGAAGAAAACAAAATATACTGTCCGAATTGCGGGAAGTTAATTATTAAGCTTAAATCAAGTAAAGAGATTGCCCAATCACGAATGCCCAAAGAGTCAATACCCCTTAAAAAAGCAGAAATCTCACGTAAATGTCCCGGTTGTGGCTCTATTATTACTTCTAAGATTTTAGATCAATGTCCAATATGTAATACCATATTAGAAAAAGTTTCTGATATAGAGAGAGCTTCAATTCAAAGGAAACCGGGTTTAATTTTTACAGATAAAAAACTCGAACCTGAACAAAAATATATAATGAAAAAAGATATATGGAACCTGAGAGAGGGTTATAATGTCTTTTTTACTTGTATCTATATTTTAGTGATAGTCTATTTTTTAATCTATATTCTTATTTCTTTTAAGGTAGGTGCCATTGACATCAAGATGAACATTGAAATTATATTATTAAGCCAAATCCCAGAATTATTATTTGGCTTGTATCCGATATGGTACATTTATTCGAAAAATCATAATCTTAGCAAGTTAGGTTTTTTTTCAGGTTCAAAAAAAAATATGATTTCTATTCTCATTGGTATTTTAGGCGGATTGATTCTCTTATCGATTAGCTTTTTGTTTGATAATATAATAAGAATCATCAAGGATGCTGGTTTAGATTTTTTTAATATCCTAGCAAGCATAGAAGAACAAAATCTAATTATTAAGAACGCCGACTTAATTTGGGTAATATGGTTAACGTTTCTATTATGTCTAGGATCTCTTACATCTGAAATTGTATTCAGAGGAGTTTTACATAACACATTAAAGCAAAAATTCAAGAATGAATACGCTACTATTTTGCTAGTTGCCCTAGCTTATTCGGGCACAATGTTAATCTTTTCTTTTCCAATAAGTTTAAATTTTTTCCCGATTAATTTCTTAACTTTTACGGTTTTAGGAATTCTCTATTCTATAAATGGAAACATTTTCAATACAATTCTAGCTAATATATTCTATAATATACTCATCATCATCCTTTTCTCTCTATAGTTCTGGACGTTCATTTCTCCCTCAATATAAAATTTTAATAATAAGGAAAATCAACTATCTCTAGAATTATTATTTACAACCGTAATCATTTTAATACGTGATAATCTTATCGATTTGGAGTAAAAGAGATTGAATAAAAAGATTTATAGGAATAAAGGAAGCAAGGATAACATTATAATCTCTATTGCAGGAGCACATGGGGTAGGAAAAACAACGGTATTTAATCTCTTCAAAAAGATGGTAGAAAATGATAATAAATTTAAATTTTTCCCTGAAAGATACGTGAAGAAACCACCATTTCCTTTTGGTTCTTCAAATAAACAAATAGGATTTAGAAGTGAGCTCCATTTTCTTCAACAACTCATTAGAAGAAATAAAAATATTGCAAATTTTGATAATAGATATAATGGTAGAATTATAATATTGGATAGAACACCATTATGCGTTTTAATTTATTCAAAAAGTTTAAATTTAAAGGAAAAGGATTATAATCTCATTTTGGATACCTATAATTCCATTAAATGGAAAGAAGATTACATTTTTTATTTACAAGCTGAACCAGATACGATTTTAAAGAGGATCGTTCAAAGAGGCTCTTTAGATAAAATAAGAAAAGAATGGAATGAGTATGAAAAAGATTATTTGTTAAAAATTCTCTCTTATTATAAGCAATTCCTTTCAAATAAAAATGGAGTTTTTAATATTGATACAAATGATTTAGCTCCTAAAGAAGTAATTGATGAAATAAAGAAAATAATTAATGATTTATCTGGATATTCATTCAAAAAGTTAAAAAAACCTGTCTCTACTCAGATGAACTTATTTGAGTTTATAAAATGAGTTAATGAAAAAATATATTAAAATGATCTTGCTATTAATACTTAAATCTATACGAAAAAAATTCTTCTTCGATTTTATTTTATACAAGAGGTAAAATAAATGTCATCAATTTCGGAAGATATCCGAAAGAAAATGATGCTCGTCCTAAGGGATGAAGAAAATAAGACTGATTTAGAGAATCTCTCAGTATTATCCAGAGTTGGAATGAAGGTAGCCAGCTCGCAATCTTCAGAATTAGATGCCGATGCGACTTCTGCTTCGAGTACTGCTTTAATAGATCTAGGGTTAAGATTAAACCAAGCAACTGCTCTTGGCGCATTAACAGAAATCATCCTACATAATACTTCAGGATATAGCATATTAATGGCAATTAATGAAGAATACATCGTGTTTGGAGGATTAAAGGCGATTTATCGGATAGGATATTACCTAGGATACTTGCGAGAATTAGTAAAACGATTAAATAGGTTAATTTCTGGAGATGTGGAAACTGAAATGATGCTTTCCCTTGAAGAATCAGAGATAGAGAAAATACAGCAACAAAAGGAAGAAGAATTACAGGCCATAAAAAGGCCCTCAATTGAAGAAGATAAAGCAGCCTTAGATGATTTATTGGGTTTTCTCGATGATTGGGAAAAAGAAGGGGCCGAATTCGAAGAACTTGAAGTTACTAATAAAAGCGGAATTGTTTCAATTCCAAAATCAATTGGACTTGAATTTGATAAAGAAGTGAAGGAAATAACTGAAACTCAGGTTTCTAAGATGACTGAAACTTTAACTTCTGAGACACAGCTCGAATTTAAAGTCTATGAGGATGAGGTACCTCCGGTTCCACTTGATGATTACACTCCAATGGAAATTGAAGAGGAGGAAGTACCTGCCACTGAAGAACCTCCAATCGTGGAAGAATCACCTCTTTTCGGTGAATTACCTTCATTAGATGAATTAGCTCCTCCTGACTTTGACGCGGAATTAGAAGTAACTGAATATGATACAGAATTTATACTAGAGGAAGAATCAGAAGCTTTAGGTTCTGTTCTTAAGGATTTAGGATGGGATCAAGAAGAGGATTAAAAAAATCACTCATATAATTGATATTTGCTAATTTATTTATTAGAGAGATATAATAAATTTTAAATGTCTTTTCTAAATTTCTTCTTATTCTTAAATTATTCTTTATTCTATTATAATAAACCTTTAAATAAAGTAGTCTCTAAACTATATTTAAAAAAATTGTTATCATAAATGAGTTAAAAAAATATTTCGCGAATCATAATGAGTGAAATTAAGAGAGAAACTACGAGTAATGCAAAAAAAATTCTATTTGGTTCGCCAAGATTAGGTACCTCGATTATTCTCGGCATCGAAGGATGGGCTTTATTAACACTATACACTTCTGGTTATGGATTACATCCCTTCCTTGCGGGTTTTGCTATTTCAATGGGTTATTTAACTATTGCGCTCTCCCAATTTTTATTGGGATGGATAAGTGATGCGAAATATACTCATTGGGGCAGGAGAAAGCCTTATATTGTAGTGTTTGCACCAATACTAGGAGTGTCTACTATTTTCTTGCTGTTACCTGGTTTAATGATAGATCTTACCGATAAAAAAACATTGTTTATATGGATGTTAATATGGGAAATTATGTTCAGAGCTAGTTATGCTGTGACCACTCCATATCAAGCATGGATGGCTGAAGAATTTCCCGTAGAAGAACGACCAAAAGCATCTCAATTCCAAAATACTTTCAATTATATCGGAAATGGCATTATGGCTCTTTTTTCTTTACTAATTTTAACTAGTTATGTTGACGATCTAAAAGATGGTGGAGTTCAAATTGCCATACCAATAGATTTTTTAATTCCCATAATTGTTTTTGGAATTCTTACTATTGTATTGTTTTATATTGTAGCATTTAAATTTCCAACTGAGCCCCAATTTGAGATTAAATCAAATATTATTGAAAATCTAAAAAACCTAGTAAAGAATAAGAATTTCATGTTGATTACTCTAATGATTGGCATTTCAGGTTTAGGCTGGTCAATGATAACTACCTCAATGTTGTTATATCTTGAAGATGCTCTAAATTTTGGTGATACAGACTATATTATTGGCGCAGTATCTCTATTATTAACGATTTTTGTCTTTTTATACTTATGGAGAAAAGCGATACAAAAAATTGGCAAGAAAGAGACTCTACTATATGTTTTTCTTCTTGCTGCAGCTTTTCTCCCGATATCGGTATTCGGATTAATCCCGATGGATTCTTACTTAATCTTAGGAATTATCTTTATAGTAGGAATAGGTGCAATTTTAGGGGGGTGGTATTTATTTCCCTATATCGTGTATGCTGATGTGGCTGAAGACGATGAAAAATCAACTGGAGAATTAAAAGCAGGAATATATGCTGGATTCCCTTCTATTATTCTTAATATCTTTCAAGCTTTAGGAGCATTTTTCATTGGTACCATTCTATCCTTTCCAGATACATCACCTACAGGAGATTTTTCCTATTCAAGGGGATTAATCATATTTGGACCGATAGTTTCTATAATCCTGTTGGTATCTTATTTTTATACTAAGAAATTTATCAAATTAGATTTCGACTGGGAATAGAAATAAAATAATTCTATAAACTTTTTTTTTGTTTTTTGCTATAATAAAATAAAAAGAATTAGTAATTATCTAAGTAATATTCTTGATATAAAAAAAGTTAGTATCTTCCGAGACTATCTTTACTTTTAATGCCTCAGGACCTTTTCCTTCTTCAGATCTATCAGCAATCTCGAATGTCACCTCATCACCGATATATAGTTTCCGATAACCATCCATTTCGATGTTAGAAAAGTGGACAAAGATGTCACTTTGACTCTCTGCCGTAATGAATCCATAACCCTTTTTGGCATCAAACCACTTGCAATAACCTTTGATTCTTTTAGCCATATGCGAATCTCCAATTTTTATTAATGATAGTAATAATACAACAACACGAATACATTGATTTTGTTTTTCAATAGTATTGTATATTAAAATTAATAATGAGAATAAATTTTTATTTTAAAATTTTTTTAGTAGACATTCTTTTCTTGGATAAAATCAATAAGTAATAATTTACTAAATTTAAGTGAACATGATTTTTGATAAAGTTATAAATATTTACCAGAAATACCATATATGCGTTTATTGTCTCGGTAGAATGTTTTCTCTTTTAGGTACAAATACGACAAATCAAGAAAGAGGAAGTTCTTTATTACTCTCATTAACTATGGAAAATCACGGAAAATTTCTCTCTAGCAATGATGAACTGCAAAAAGAAGCATTATTCAACCTGAAACTATTAGCTGAAAATGGTAATTATTTACCCGCTAAAAGAGTGTTGACTAATGAAGGATATGATTATTCTAAGAGTTCCTTAAGTAAAACCTGTTTTCTATGTCATAATATTTTTTTTAATATTCAGAAGTACGTGGATGAAACATTGAAAGAACTCAAAAGTATTGAATTTGATACTTTTTTAATAGGTTCAAGTCTCGATTCTCAAATAATTAATCAAGAAGATACATTCAAGACAAAGTTTAAACTATTAGAAGCAGAATCTTTCAAAAGTCATTTTAATCGCGTAGTCGGAAAGATTTTAATGAAAATACTAAATAAACAACCCAAATTTAACAATCCTGACATATTAATTGTTTATTCTTTAGGTTTTGAATCATTTAACGTTAATTTAATTCCAAAATCGCTTTTTATATTTGGTAGATATAATAAATTAATAAGAGGTATCCCTCAAACTCATTGGTTTTGTAAGAAATGTATGGGAAAAGGTTGTGAATTATGTAATTTTTCTGGAAAACAATATTCAACCAGTGTGGAAGAATTAATAAGTCCAACATTCATTAAAGCATCCAAGGCAACTGATTCTAAATTTCATGGTGCCGGGAGAGAAGATATTGATGTTAAAATGCTAGGTACAGGGAGACCCTTTATCTTAGAATTAAAAAATCCTAAAATTAGAAATTTGGACTTGGTTAAAATAGAAAAAAAGGTTAACAAAACGAACAAAAAAAAGATAAGAATTCAAGATTTAAGATATAGTCAAAAGAAAGAAGTAATTAAGCTTAAAAGTGAAGCAAGAGAAAAAGTTAAAGTTTATAGGGCATTAATAGAGGCTGAAAAGAAAATATCTAAAGAAAGATTTGAAGAAATAGTAAATGAGTTGAAATCAATATTTGAAAATCGTGAAATCCATCAAAGAACTCCTCACAGAGTGTCTCATCGCCGCGCTGATAGAATAAGAGAAAAGCGTATTTATACAGTAGAAGGAAAATTTGTTAAACCTAACTTATTTGAATTTACCATTGAAACGCAAGGTGGGACCTATATAAAAGAACTTATTACTGGTGATCGAGGGCGTACATCTCCTTGTTTTTCAGAAATTTTTACAACCTCTTTAGCATGTAAAGAGTTGGATGTCTTAGAAATTTCACTTTAATACTGATTTTATCTATTTTTATTTGTCTAAAATCAAAAAATAAATAAATTATCGTTAATAATTCTACTAAATCAATTGATTTATTTACATTACATTATTCTTAAAGGTGAAAAAACCTTATGACCAAGCATCGCGGTTATAGAACTAAAACACGACATAAGCACAGAAAAAATGTCCGTAAAAGAGGTTTAGGTTCTGTTGAAAAATATTTAATAGATTATAATATCGATGATAAAGTAGATATAATTACAGATTCTTCCCAACATAAGCGAGGGATGCCTCATTCTAGATATCATGGACGTACCGGAACAATAATTGATCAACGGGGGCGTTGCTACTTAGTTGAAGTGAAATTAGGAAACTCTAAGAAGACATTAATAATTGGAAAGGAACACCTTAGATTGAATTCTGTTTCTGTAAAATAAAATTGGAATAATCATATGATTTATAATGTCTGGCAAAAAAATAGAAGAAAAAACGGTTTCCATACCTGAAGTAAAGGATTTAATGGAATACGTGAAGGAAAAAATGTTAGAAATTGATGCTGAAGAGGGAATGTCCCATTTTCAAGAAATCACGTATAATTATGTGAATAAGTTTGCAAAAATAGATGCTAAAACGGCCAAAAAAATAAAGAAAATTTTAATGGATAATTATGAAATAGAGGAAATCTATGCTATTAATATTGTAAACGTGGACCCTCAAACTATTCCAGAATTAAGAATGATATTGGAGAAATCATTCGTTGGAAAAACATTAAATGACGAACAATTACAAGAGATTTTGTATCAAATAGAAGACATAAAAACAACTTAAATTGACTCATCATATATCAAAACTTCTTATCGTTTGACATAAAAATTCGAAGAATTTATAAGTCCATGTTGTTTTAAATTCTAATGAACAATCCTAACTAATTGATTAGTTCACAATAATTAAAATTTTGAAATGGTTATCGGAAAAGTAAAAAACAAGAAAATTTGGAATGATGGAAAGAAGAGAGCGATACAGAGGTCCTCCACGAAGAAGACCCTATCGAAATGGTCCCAAGAAGAAAAAACAATTCATAAAAAGATTTCGGGAAGTAATTGTATTAGATTTATTAATACATGGACATCCAGAAGAAGATAGACCAAGTTGGGCAAAAAGACCAATAGCACAAGTTCTTACTTTTCCGGATTTCGTTCTCTATGAAGTTAAAATGAATAAAAACTCAGATATAAAAGTTCAAGAACAAAAAACTTATGAGGAATTTCTAAGAGAAGAAAAATTACAAGAGGTTCTTAAGAAAATCGATTACGCTGAATTAACAAGTACATCAAAAGCATTAATTCTACCAATTCTTGAAAGGGAAGTCTTAAAGTATGAAGAAGAATTCATCAACTTCTTTAATAACTCTACATCTATTACTCCTAGAATGCACGCTTTAAAATTATTGCCCGGAGTTGGGCAAAAACATATGTGGGAAATACTTGAGGCAAGAGAAAGGCAAAAATTCACTACTTTTCAAGACATTGCCGACAGAACTAGCATTTCAAGCCCTACTAAACTCATTGCGCATAGGATCATAAAAGAACTTCAGAGAGATGTAAAATACTACCTTTTTAGTAAAACCCAAAAATATGAATAAGGAACATGAATTATAAGGATGTAAACCTAATCCTAAAAGAACTTAAATTAAAACCTAAGAGGCGGCTAGGTCAAAACTTTTTAATTGACAAGACTATTTCGAATAAAATTATTACTTTGTCTGAAGTTTCAAATAATGATACTATTTTAGAGATAGGACCTGGGTTAGGAGCTCTAACAGAAGATTTGATAGAACGGGCAAGAAAAGTAATTGCAGTTGAGATTGATCCAAACTTAAGCAAATATTTAACGGAAAAATTTTCTACTAATGACAATATCGAAATAATAAGCAATGACATCTTAAAAATTGACATTCCTTTACATGATAAAGTCGTTTCTAATATTCCTTATACAATAACAGGACCTATTTTTGAAAAAATATTCTATAAAGAAAAGGCACCTCAGGGAATCTTGACTATTGAAGAAAAAATAGCAAACAGAATTTTCTTTCCTGAAGATTATAAGAACATCTCTAGAATTAGCATCGGTCTAAATAATTTTATGACGCCGGTCTCGAAGTTTACCATTCCCCGAAAAAGCTTTTATCCAATTCCAAACATTGATATTTCACTAATTAAAATTATCCCCAAGAAAAATATTAATCCATTCTTGCTGGAAAAAAAGACAAAAGATTATTTTTTAAAATTCATTGCTGGAATAATGCCTTATAAAAACAAGAATATGGCAAATGCTCTATACTTATTTTCTAAAACTCAAGAAACCAGGATTCTCGTGAAAAATGAAATTCTGAAAATTTTGCATGAAAATAATTATAAAAATAAAAAGGTATTCATGTTTAAAATTAACGAATTTATGGAATTAAGCCAACTTTTTCATACAGTGAATAGACCAGAATAAAGAGAATGTGATAACTATTAAATCATTATCTGATCCTATAATTGAATGTGATTTTCGAAACGTATATGCTCCCTCTGATGATAGTTATTTAATTTTAGATTATTTCAGGAGAAATATCAACAAATATCATTTTGATGGGATTAAATTAAGTGAAATTAAAAATATCCTAGATTTGGGCACTGGAACCGGAATTATTGCTCTATTTTTTCAAATATTAAAGACTCAAAATCAAAACTTCAATGCAAAAATATATGCTTCCGATATTTTAGAAGATGCAATAAATTGTGCCAAGTATAATGAAAAAATTAATGAATTCAATAATGAAATCACATTTTTGCAATCAGATTTATTCCAATCTTTTCCAGAGGATCTGAAACATGCATTTAATATTATCGTTTTTAATCCTCCATACTTGCCGTCTTCACGATTAATAAAAAATAAGATCAATAAAAAAAAGATTGATTATAGTTGGGATGGTGGATTAAAAGGATTTGAAATCATGGTTGATTTCCTTGAGGAAGCCAAATCGTTTATAAATTTAGATAAAAAGCATTACATATATTGCATTTCTTCAAGCAGAACTGATTTAAACGAATTGGATAATAAAATTAAGAAACTAGGATACAAGAATAAAGTAGTAGATAAACAACACGTGTTATTTGAGAATATTATTTTAAATAGATTAATAGTTCGTAAACATTAAAAAGGTCTTCTATCTCTTCTTTTTTCAAGTAATGAAATCCCATACTTGTTCAAAGTTCTTGTTAAGTTATTTAATAACAAGTCAATCTCTTTTGGTTTGAAAACAGCTCTTTTATGAGCTTCAATCTGAGGGATGGGTAGTCCATAATACTCATTTAAACTTGAAATCGGTAATAATATTGAAGAAATTAAATCAGCTTTCTTAGAAGCTTCTTTATAAGAATCTTTTTCATCCATAAAGAATTCTATCCTACAAGGGGTATCATAGAGCGTGGTTTTAAGATAGAATGCATAAAATGAAAGAGGAAAATAATAGGGGATTTCTTTTTTTATGCCCGTATCCCTTATTTTATCAATTTCTCTTTTACAAATAAAAATACAGCTTCTTTCAGATTTATTTAATAATCGATTAAACAAATCGATATCTGAAAAATACTCAATGACTTTGCGGTAATTTAATTTAATAAAATCTTCCAATCTTGAATAACTCGGCTTTAATAACTGTATGGATTCACCTAACAAATGTGATAGTGCTGAAGTCCTTGTATCTTTTATGGAACCTATTAAAATTATTCTATTTTCTATGCAATTTGAATATAATTTGTGATATTCTTTCAATAATTTATCATACTTCCTGGAAATTTCAGGATCTTTAGAAAATAATAAATGAATTGGCATTATGACAATCGACCCATCAATTATTATCAGGTCAATATCAGAAGTCCTTTCAATCATCTTGTTTAGTAGGTTAATTTCAATAAAATTCATATCAATAGAAATCTTGGTTTCAACCGCATTTTCATTCATGTTGAAAAAGTTTCCTTGAACAAAATAATTGTTAAATCCGTTTAAATCTGGAAAATACTGGATTCTTGCGGTATGGTTTTTATGAAAATAATATTTTACTGCGATTGATTTTAAAAATGAGAAATCAACATTCATAAATTTTTTTGTTACAGAACTTCCATCAACACTAACAACATTTAAACCTCTTATTTTCGAGGTTACTACCGGCTTTTTTATTAATTTTTCTTTAATATGAAATCTAGGATAATTAATGAATTCTGTAAAGTTTAAATTATCAGTATTTTTCAGTATTGTTTTAGCAAAAGACATTTTTGTATTTTCCATTTCTATGTATTCCTGAGCGATAGTTTTTAAATTCTTCAATAAAAGTTGTTCTTTTGTTAAGCCAATATTATTTGATATTACTTTTCCAGGCGTTAAAAATCCAGAATTATTTTTATTTGACTTTAGGGAATTGTCTCTAATTGTCATTTAGAGAATTAAAAAATAGAGTTAATAATAATAGTAATGAGATATTTAATTTTTTGATTTCTAAAACTTGAGTGAAATAAATAATTGATGAAAAATGGTAATTCAGTTAGGAGAAAATCCATGGGTCTTAATTGGTTTAACTCTTCTTGAAGTCCTTTTCATTATTCTACCCGCTTTTATATCGAGTAAAATCGAAAGAAAATCTTTCAAGGAAGAAGCGATTGAAATGGGATTCCAAAAAAATGAAAATATCTTCATTAAAATTATCGGTGGAATAAGCTTTGGAGTTTTATTTTACTTTTCTGTAGGTTTAATTATTATATTATTTAGAAATATGATAATAGGAAACTTGCTTGGTTCTGAATTCTTAACACAAGGACAAGAAGGTGCAATTAGTACAACTCCATTTCAACCCGATTTAATTCAAATAGCAGTTCTTATAGTTTTACAGATCATTATTATTGGTCCCTGCGAGGAAGCTTTTTTCAGGGGATTTATAATTAAAAAGCTTAAAAAAAAGTTGAATTCAGCTTATTCAACCATTATTTCATCGATTTTTTTTACGTTCTACCACTTGCCTCCCTTCTTAGTGCCAATCACAACAGTCATAACGTTTTTTGGTTATTATTTCACATTTGGTGTCTTTTTAGCCATTTTATTCATATACTTCGATTATTCATTAATTCCTTGTTCTATCGCCCATTCTTGTTTCAATATTTTTATTTTGATAGTCTAATTTAAGCTTCATTTGAAAATAATAATTTTAAATTAGACAAAAATTAATTAATAATAAGTATATTCCCAATTATAATTTTAAACCCTCTATTTAAGTGCCGAGGAGAACCTTTAAGAACTTTCGATCGTGGAGGAGAATGACTCAATACGATTATACTTTTAAAGTATTAATGTTAGGTGACGCATCCGTTGGAAAAACATCACTTACAATTCGATACATCTCAGGGTTCTTTATGGATGATCTCAAATTAACTATCGGTGTTGACTTTTATTCCAAAACCATATCATTCAAAGGTAAGAAAGTAAAATTACAAATATGGGATTTTGGTGGCGAAGAAAGATTTAGATTTTTACTCTCACAATATTGTAAAGGTGCTAATGGTGCTTTCTTTCTATACGATATAACAAATCAAGTTTCATTAGATCACCTTCCAGATTGGACCCAAATAGTTAGAGAGAATGCTGGAGATATTCCCATAATGCTTATTGGATCAAAATCAGATTTGGATGAATTTAGAGCAGTTCCTAGAGATGATGGAATACTGGCTGGTAATAAATATAATCTTGCCTCCTTTGTTGAATTATCTTCAAAAACAGGAGAAAATGTTGAAGAAACGTTTCGCGTTATGACAGAGATTCTTTTTGAAAAATATTCTGGGTGAAACCAGCGAAACTAATCTCCTAAATATGTTCAACTTTTTACAATTAAGTAAGATTTAAATTAAACTGATTCTTAATTATTAATTACATGTATTAGGGTGAATGAAATGATTGAAGTTTTTAATAATAAGGATAAATTAGTCGGGTTTATAGAAGGGAATAGATACTTAAATAAGAAAAAAAAATTAGTAGGATTCTTGGAAAATAACGAGTTTAGGGATAAAACAGGCTATACTTTATTGATTCTTACAGATAATGGAGAAATTACCTGGAATGAAGGTGAAGGACAAGGATATCTCAAGGAGGGAAAGATCTATTCTTCTTTTGACAATAGGATGATTTTTGAGTTCAATAAGGAAAAAGGTGAAATTTTTGATTCTGAAGGGGATAGAGTGCTATATTTGAAAGGAGATTTCAAGGATCTTGGAGGTGCAGACTTCTTTGGGATTGCTGGACAATTTCTTGAATTATTTGCCTAGCCAATTGAAATTGCGAAGATAAAGCTTTATTTTTATAACACGCAGGTTTAAAATCTATTGCGTCATAAGTTTATTACATTCAATTAAATTAGTTTCAAAAAGCGATTTGATTAAAATGTCTGATGAAGAACCGCCAAGACCTAAAGGTTTACAAATACAAACCAGAGCACTTAATATCAATACAGTAAATATCTATGATAATCACATAAATTTAACCGAATCTCTCAAAACATATGATGGAGTTTTAATAGATTTCTTCAGAGGAAATTGGTGAAGTCATTGTAAGGCTCACTTAAATCTACTAACAGAAAATATTTCTGAATTTAAAAAACGAAATATCAAATTAATCTCCATAGCAAGCGATAGTGTTAGATTATTAAGGAAATTTAGAGAAGAAAACGGTTTTAGTGTTGACATGATTTCTGATCGTGGTGCTAAGATTGCAAAAGAATATAATGTTTACTGGTTTGCTCCTGGTGAAGGTAAAGATTATAAAATCAAACAAGCTGTTCCAAGCAAATTTCTCATCAATAAGAATGGCATTATTGTATGGAAATATATTGGTAAAGATAAAACTGATAGACCCTCAATAAATTTAATGACCGAGATTATTGATAAGCATATAAAAAATCCCAAATAGGAATGAATCGTGCGTGAAAAAATGAGACGCTTGAGGACATCCCTGCGAGGGATCTGGGATTAAGACTTTTTTTTCATTTTTTTTCTACAAAGTTTTTTATTTTTCAATTTCCATTAAAATTTCAAACTTATTAACTTGTGAAATTTATGTTAAATCGTTCATTTAAAAAGTTTCTATCAAAAAAACCTTCAAAAAAAGAGCTTTATCCTTATCTATATTCAATTGCTTTTAGAGAACTTGGAAAACCTAAAAACGAGACTGTAATTGAGCCAATTAAATGTAATTACTGCGGTGCTATCCTTACTGATACTGACTTAATTCAGGAAGATCCACAAAAAGGTTCTTATTATGTATGTGAATTCTGCGGTACCATCAATACTATAGATAAATCTAAGATAGAGGAGAAGTTTCCAAATGATATTGATTTTATATTAACAGAAGCTTTAATAAAAAAGCCAAAAGAAGATGAAAAAATCACAAAAATGGATGTAACTGAGGGTGAACTTTATATTTCTGTAATTGATATCTCTGGTAGCATGAGTGGGGCTAAAATTGAAGCTGTAAAAAAATCATTAGTTCAAACATTAAAAGATTTTAAGATTAATTCACCTAAAACCAAATATCTTCTAATTGCATTTGAAAGTTCTGTTTATTACTACTTGAGTTATGATAAAAATCCGATAAATTTTAGCGGGGATTTACTATTTTCATTGGAAGGAATGAAAGACCAATTAAAAAAATCCACGAAGAAGGAAAAATTTTTAGGATCTATCGGTGAATTTGCTGATGGCTGGATAAGAAAGGTCGAAAGTCTTAGATCGATGGATATGACAGCATTAGGTCCAGCACTATATTTTGCTATTGTATCTTATGAATTTTTCAAATATACTGGAAGAATTACATTGCTAACTGATGGACTTGCAAACCAAGGAATAGGAAATTTATCAGGGACGAGTTCGGGGGCGGAAAAATTTTATGAAAATATGGCTGATTTATGCAATCAGTATAATATTATTGTTGATGTTGTGGGAGTATCGGCACCTGGAGATAATAACGAAATGGGGCTTCAGGTCTTAGGAAAACTTACAGATAAAACAGGTGGAACCTTATACTTAATTTCAAGCTCGGAAATGGAAGCAATTTTCTCAGAACTAAGACAAATGAAGTATATCGGAAAAGATGTAAAAGTAAAAGTTATTGTTCCGCCAAGCATAGTGATCAAAAATATAACTGGAGCATATAGTTCCAAAGGTGTTATAGAAGGGTCTGAGATAAACTTAGGTGCAATTACAGAAGATAGAGAAATGTTTTTAGAGCTAGATACGACTAAAGAATTAAATGAAAAAGAAGAAGTTCCCGTGCAACTTCAAGTGGAATATGTGGATAACGAAGGTTGTAAAAGGATGAGAGTTATTAACGACAGAGTAAAAGTAACTCCTAATGAAAGTGAATTCAAATCAGATTATGACCAGAAACTTAATGTAATGATGAATATTCAAGCTGCTGGTGTTGGTTATTACGCAGGTAAAGCAGATAAATCAAAAGCGAAATTAACACATTTGAAATCTGAAATGTTAAATGAATTGAAGCGACTTAAATCAGTAAATATGGCTTTCGCTGAGCAGGATTTTTCAGAAGGATTAGCTTATTTAGACGATGAATTAGAAGAAATTGAAATGCAAGAAAAAGAAGTTGCACAAGCACCCATGAAAAGTTATTGGGCGGCAAAAGGTCAACAAAGAGCCCGCTTATCTCAAAATGCTTTAAAAAAGCGAATAAAAAAGAAAAACAAATAAAAGCAGAAATAAATTTTTTTTTTAAAATTATTATTACACGTGCGTATAATTAATGGAACAAGATAAAGAATTAACTGAGAAAGTAATTGAATATTGTAAAAATCTTGGCGTTGACATCATAGGTTTCGCAAATCCAAATTTATTTGATCGTTTTCCAGGGGAAAATCAACCTTTTGCATATTTGAAAGAAACGAAAACTGTTATTATTATTGGGATTCATTTATATGACATAATACTTGACGCATGGAGTCGAAACGAGGCGACAGGAAAAAATTTACAATTCGCTGATTCTATTTTGAAAAATTATTGCAATTCGATTAAGAAATATCTCCTGAAGCAAGGGTTTAAGGTTAAAATTATCTCTTATTCGCCCGGATTATTTTTGAAGGATTCTGCTGCCTTGGCAGGGATAGGATCCATTGGTAAAAATAATTTATTAATTACTGAACAATTTGGCTCGCAAGTTAGGCTAAGAGCACTTACTACATCTGCTCCTTTGATATTGGGAAGTCCAATTTATGAAAGTAAATATTGTAAAGATTGTAATCTCTGTATTGAATCTTGCCCTGCTAATGCATTTTCCATTGGAAAATATGACAAAGAATCGTGTCTAGAGTATAATTACGCTAATTGGAAAGTACTTTCAGAACATGCCGTCATTTGGTGCAATCAATGTATTGAATCGTGTCCAGTTGGCAAAAATCAAAAGTCTCAATAATTGTATTTGGCAAGAATGGAAATAAGATGCTTGGATTATCTACTCTAAAATAAAAAAATTTTATTAGTTAGGAAAAACCAATTTAAAGAGTGAAAGATGGATATTAAGAAATCCATTGAATATGTAAAAACATTTGGAAATGAGATAGAAAAAGCTCGACTTGCGGCAATTTTATGGGATGAGAAACCGACAGCAACCGTGCTTCAAAAGTTAAGTTTATTTCAGAAATCTGATGGTGGCTTTTCATACTGGGTAAAAGAAATAAGTAATATTTGCGACACTTGCTACATCCTTGAATGGTTTGATGATTTGAAAGTATATCGCGGACTAATTGTAGAACAAGCTTGTCAATATTTATTAGATCACCAGCAGGAGGATGGTGGGTGGGATGAAGTTGAAGCCATTATAAAATTTAAAACCCCTGAGTGGATGATACCTGGCCGGATTGAGACACGTGTTTGGTTGACAGCATATTGCGCTCACGTATTAATCCGCTTTGGTTATGCTGAGGCGGAAGGTACTTATTGTCCAACAGATTTTTTAGTAGCAAATTGCAATGAATCCGGTAGACTGGTAGGTTACTTCCGTGCTACTTGGATTGCATTGCCTATGTTAGCTTTTTATCCTGGACCGGATGTGGAACAATTCAATAAAGCACTTAAGGTCGTTGAATCTAATTTTTCTCCTGAATGGGCAGGTTCTTATATTGCTTGGATGATACATTGCTTTAAAGATGCAGGATTACCGGTTAATCATTCCTTAGTAAATCGTTCCATCTTTGAACTGAAACGTAAACAAAATATGGATGGTAGTTGGGATCCTGAAGAAGGTGAAGGTGAGGAACACAGAGTTAATACAACAATTTTGGCAATTCGAGCATTAAAGGAGTATGAATTAATTTAAAAAATCACTTGATATGGTGAAATTTGTAAATTTAGCATATATATTCAAAAATAATGAGATTAAATGTAATTAAAAAAAAGAGATGATGAAGATCCCTCAGAAAAAAAGTCCTTACTTTATTAATGTTAAAGATGCTCCAAAATTTATGCAAATGAAAGGATTAGAATCAACAATTCTTACCGGATTGCATGGTGAAAAAATGATGATGGCGCTCAATGCCACATTACCAGGTCATACGGTTCCCACCCATTCCCATAAACACGAACAACTGGGCATGGTATATGCAGGTAAAGCAGAATTACGAATTGGAAATGAAAAAAAAATAGTAAAAAAAGGCGATTTTTATTATATTCCTCCAAACACCCCTCACAGTGATAAGTGTATAGGCAATGAACCATTTGTTATGTTAGACATTTTTTATCCCTCAAGAAAAGATTTTATTAAGAAGCTAAAATCCTTCTCTAAAATTGATGATTTTAATTCTAATAATTTATCCGGTGACAAATAATGATAAATAATTACAAAATAAGACACGTTAAAAATTCAGACATGAATGATGTTAGGAATGTCTATAATTATTACGTTAAAAATGAATTCGCTGCTTATGCTGAAAAGGATGTTCCTATAGATTTTTTTAATAACATAAAAGAAGAAGCTCTATCGTTTTATATATTAGAAATAAATGCAAAATTAGTTGGTTTTGCAGTCTTAAGGAATTATCTACCTTATGATAATTTCAAACATACTGGAAAATTGACTTATTTCATTAGACCTGAATATACAAATAAAGGATATGGCACGATTTTGTTCAATAAACTAATTGAAGACGCAAAACAAAATGGGATGTCTACTATCATTGTCCATTTGTCTTCCTTGAATGATAGCAGTCTTTACTTTCACAAAAAACACGGTTTTGAAGAATGTGGAAGATTTAATAATATTGCTAAAAAATTTAATCGATATTTTGATATTATTTGGATGCAAAAAACACTATAAAGAAATTAAATTCTTAATTCAAGCTCAAGAAGGAGCATTCGGTTTTTTGTAAAAAAGAAAGAAAAAAAAAGATTATTTTAATTTAAATTTATTTTTCATTACTGGAATCGCAATTAATATGGTTATAACCATTATGAGAAAAAATGTATGACTAAATGAAATCGCGTCTTCATCGCCTGGTGATGTTACTCCTGTGAATATTAAGGAAAGCATTGGAGCACTCCCGTTTAATATATGATATTCCAACCTTGGCCTTAATTAAATTCGCGAAAATAAAATTTTAAAATTCGCATTAGTTAAATTACGAAATAGTAAGTGAGTAAATAACTGAACTTTAAGTTCAATTCTTTCAATCTCCTGTTGGTTTTATTGTACTTTTTTCTATTAATAAGACTGATGTACGAGAAGGAGCTCTTGTTCGATGCATTACACCTTTTGGTACAGTAAAACCTTGTTTCGGTTTCAATTCGATTAATTTTTCTTCTAAATCAATTAAAAGTAATCCTTCGATAACGAAAAAGAATTCATCTTCTTTTTCATGTTTATGCCAATGAAATTCTCCTTCAATGACTGCTAATCTGACGACAGAATCATTCACATTACAAAGGGATAAATTCTGCCATTTTTTATTGCATTCTTCTATTAATCGTGAAATGTCAATTATCTCCAAAGGTTTATATTTTATTTCCAGATCAATTGAATATTTATTATTATCGTTCATTTTTCTTTCTCTAACACGTTTATTATTGATAAATGAATTTAACATCAATAAATGTTATCAAAATTTAGAAAAAAAATAAAAAAAATTATTAGATATTTTTTCTTGGTATTAAATCGCCTATACTAGTCCGATGGCGATTTTCATATCTGATGCGGTTACTTTCTTTCTGCCAGAGTGTTTGGCAATGTCAAGCGCGCAGCCTGTAAGATTCTTAGCATATTCTTCTAAGTAATCCATTAATTTATCTACTGCTGCTCGACTTACGATTTCAGCTCCGGCTTTCTTCATTAGAGCCCTAAGTGGACTCCATGCAAATGCGGCCATTTTTTATTCCTCCACTATATTTGTTTTTTAACCTTTTTTTTAGAGTGTATTTAATTTTTATTTAGTATTTCTTATATATAAATGTGTTGGTTGATCAGCAATAATCGGATGAATGTGATGAATTATTTCTGGTCGACAAAAAAAAATGACCAAAATTTTCGATCAATTTTTTATTAGTGAATTCAGATCATTGGATTAAATCAATTATTGCCTTCAGATGAGATGGTTTTAATTGTGAACCCAATTAATCCATATTAAACTGGTAAAAACTATGAACTCTAATTATTTATATAATGTATCAAATAAAAGATAGAATTATTTAGAATTCATTAATTTTATGGAAACACGCTTTAAATGACTAGAAATATATCTTTTATTTTTAATTTCTCTTTACTCTAATTTAAGTGTTAGGTAATCTCTTTATTAATTCTATTACATATTAATTTAATAAATCAAAATAATTCATGCGAAACCGAAGCATTAGAAAATGAGTGAAATTAAACCTAAAATACTGGTAGTTTCTGATACTCATTTAGGTTCCTTAGATAGTGAAATAGATTTATTTACTCAATTTTTAAGAAATATTATTAATGGAGAGTTCGGGAATGATTTACAAGCTCTTATTATATTGGGAGATTTTCTAGATTTATGTACTGATGTTCCTAAAAATCTTTTGAAAGACGAAAAAATCCAAGAGATTTTCACACTTTTACTTAAAATTAAGAATAAAATGAGACTTATTTTTGTTCTCGGAAATCATGAAATTCCTGTTACTGGAGAGTACGACGAAAAATTTACTCGTCGAAAAAAAAATTTTTTAATCAAGTTTAAAAATAGCGATTTCAAGGAATTATTTAATAGCGAATTATTCTATCAATATATATTATTAAAAAAGTGGAACAATGAGGACATGCTCTTATTGTACAATACGCGAGATCAAATTGAGAGTAATCCTACTTATAAAGTAAGAATCGAAGGACTTGATTTAGAGATCGATTATGAGTGCTTCATGACACATGGGCATCAGTTTGATAGTGAGATATATCGATTTTTTGTAGGGCAAATGTGGAAATCTTTAATCTCGAGTAATAAGTTTGAAGTAAAAGAAACTTATGATTATTTTTGGAACGAAGTAATTAAGGATGGTAGAAAAATTAAACCTATTACATTCGAAGATATGAAAGAAGAATTAGCTAAGTTAAAAAAGTTACCGATAGAATCAATAGATGCACTTTTTTCAGAATTAAATATTTTAGAATTTAACCTGATTAAAATTAACATGCGAATAATGAAAAAATGGGAACGCGCGAGCAAACCTGATTATTATCTTGAAGAAATAAAAGAGTTTTTAGAGGATGATGAATATGACTTTTCAAAAATAAACCATGTTATATATGGGCATTCTCATCATAAGGGAATATCTCATGGAACTATTAATAATCAAAAAGTAGAAGTAATAAATGACGGATCGTGGCAACACATCCAACCATCTTATGTAGAAATTCATTATAAAGGAAAAATCTATTTAAGATCATTCTTATAAGCCACTCTATTAGCTTCTAAGATACCAAAACGATTGTTTCATACAATTAACTCCAAATCGCTAACAAAAATGGATAATTTCAAAATATTTAGGATTTTTTTACGAATTAATTAATATTTAAATAACGTGGTTCAATACTATCTTAAACCTCGATTTAATTAACATTCGTTTCTAATCATAATTTCTGGTATTCATTTTGAAAAAGTATGATGTAATTTTTATTCATCCACCTAGAGCGTTAAAACCTGATTATGGTAAAAATGCCAGATTTGTTCGAGGTGCATATATTTTCCTTCCAATGGGTGTTTTTGCTATTGCCGATTTCCTTGAGAAAGAGGGTTTTGGAGTTAAAATTATAAATTATCCTTTAGAGCGATATCTAAATCGTAATTGGGTGTTAGCTGACTTTCTTAAAAACATTGATTTTGATGTATGTGGAATAGACTTACATTGGATACATAATGCCTATGGTGCTATTGAAGTTGCAAGAATCGTAAAAAATGTAAATCCCAATGCCAAAGTGGTCCTTGGGGGGTATAGTGCTTCATATTTCCATGATCAAATTTTGAAATATTATAAAACTGTTGATGGTGTAATCAGAGGAGAGTGTGAAATTCCACTTTTAAAATATGTTCAAAATGTTAATCAAAATCAACCTTTAGATTCCGTTCCCAATCTATCTTATCGAGATTCTTCTAAACGCATAAAAATTAATCCTCTTTCCTATATAGCAAAAACTTTGGATGATTTAAATTTTACAAATGTATCACTCCTAAAAAATGCAAAACACTATTTTGAATGTAGCAGAAAGCTCATGGGAATCTCTTTCAATCTTCCCATTGGAAGAGGCTGTCCATTTAATTGTCCTTTTTGTTCAGGGGGTCAGAGAGCTCAGCAAAATCTAACAGGTCGAAATGAAGTTATTCTCAGAAGTCCAGAAAAAGTAATTGAAGATATTTACAACATTTTGAACGAATTTAAAATCCCGAGTGTCTTTTTTGGACATGGTACCTATCCTGCAAATTTAAAATACTGGAAAAGATTATTTGGCCTGATTCAAAAAGAAAATTTAGATATCGGCGCAGATTTAGAAATATGGCGATTACCCTTTCCTAAAGATATGTGGAAAATATTTCATAAAACTTTTCCTCGCAAATATTCATCAATTAGTGTTTCTCCTCGAACCATGTCAGCTAAAGTTCAACAAAAAATCGCTGAAGTCTGTGATCCGACTTTTAAATTTCCTATAAGCCAAATTAATGATTTAATAAAAAATGCGAATTTATTTCAAAGGATATTAAGAATTTGGTTAACAATTGGCTTTCCATTCCAAACCCGGTTTGATGTTCTTAAAGACATTAATTTTGCATTAAAATTACTTTTTAAATATGGAAAATCCAATCTCAAGCCAATTACTATAATGAATGAACCGTATCATGTTTTCCCTGGTTCTCCTGCCCATGAATCTCCTGAGACCTACGATTTAAAATTGAAATATAATTCTTTTCCGGAGGTTGCTGAAGCTTTTAAACGAACAAAAATAACGTATTTTTATAATGTAATAAATTATGACACGGATCATTTTTCTGGATCTTATATTCGTATTGCAAATATACTGTTCTTTTTAAGCACTGTACCCCTGTTTCTAACGGCAAGATCGAAATATCCTGAAATGAGAGATAAATAAAGGATTTAATTAATTAGATTATTCTAAATGATATAAATAAATCATTTAAATTCCTTCTAAAAAAATTCATGAGGATTTAGAAATATTTTTTCCAAAAAAGTCCAATTCTTTTCGAAATTTTTAAATATAAACGAATTTAATGCAATTACAATATGTCTAAAAACAAGTGAATATCTAGGGTTTATCTTTATAAATAAAGCAATAATATTTTTTAAAATATAATTGAAATAGAGTATCAAGAACATGCTTAAAGGTAAAAAACTTAATAAATTGAAGATAATTGT
>CAYZTE010000019.1:0-24628 GCA_964481225.1 uncultured archaeon
GTTTATCAGTCTTTAAAGGATATTGTGGGGATAGAGAATATATCGATAGATCCCGCAATTTTATGGGCATATTCAAGGGATTCGAGCATTCAAGAGCCAAAGCTCCCAGAAATGGTCATTCGTCCAAATTCCATGAAAGAAATTTCAAATATCCTACAATATGCTAATAAGGAAAAAATTCCTATCATTCCAAGCGGGGGGCGTTCTTCGCTTTGTGGTGCAGGGTATTCACTTAAAGGTGGTGGGATAATTATTGATCTTACTCAAATGACAGATGTCCTCATTTATGAAGATCAATTAAATGTAGAAGTTGAAAGTGGCTGTACTTTTAGTAAATTAGCTTATGAACTTAAACAGAAAAATCTCACACTTGGGCCTCCTGGACCTTTTTCAGCGTTCGCAGCCACAATAGGAGGAGGTCTTTCAGTTAATACTTATTCCATCTATGGTAGCAACTTATATGGAATACCTTCTGAAAAATTACTTTCATTGGAAGTAGTTTTACCTTCAGGTCAGATTATTAATACGGGCTCAGCAGCTAATCCTAAAGCAAAACCAATATTTCGATATTGTAATGGTCCTGATTTTGGAGGTCTGTTTTTGGGATCACATGGTACGCTCGGAATCATTACCAAGGCTACTTTTCGAGTTGAAAAAAGGCATCAAGAGGAAGCTTATTACGATCCCGTGTTTAATACGATTGAAGAATGTACAAAGTGTGCGATTGAATTAACTAAAACTCGATATACTGGTATGATTAAACAATTTGCCCCTGTTTTCTATAAACAGAGTGGTTTAGATATTCGTGCTAAAGGTGGAGGACTGTTGGTAATTGTATTTGGGGATCCTGATAATATAGAATATCGTAAAAAGAAGGTGGAGAATATCATCGCAAAATATACGGATATGACAACAGATACATTTGCTCCCATATTCAATGCTCGTGAATATTCGAAATATAGACATTGGTGCTGTGTTAATGGTAAATGGGCTGAAATTGCAGGTTACCTACCCTTTGATAAGGCTAATGAATATATTAAAATCTGTGAAAATTATATCAGAGAGAATAAAGATATTATTAACAAGAATTCATTAATTCCTCAGATGGGTACGATCTATACTCTTAATTGTATAAATACTTTTGCAATGTTTCTAATCTATGATGTTACTCCAGAAAATACTGATGCTTCTCGCTTACTTACTAAAAATTTAGCAAATAAACTATTTGATTTTGGATTATCACCATATTGGATTGGAAAAGCATATTCAAATGCAATTTTTTCTCGTTTAAGCCCAAACTACGTGAATTTATATCATATGATCAAAAATTTATTAGATCCAAACGGGATAATGAATCCGGGCATGTTTGAACTAGAAAAGGAGGAAAAAGTATGATTCAAGAAAAGTTAAAAGAACAGCTTGACCTATGTATGGGCTGCGGTTATTGTCGTGATGCTTATGGCGATGAAGGTTGGCTTGAAAATCTTAAAACAAAGCACATATGTCCTGTTCGAGAAGTATTAGGATTCGACTCTTATACAGCTAAAGGCCGACTTTTACTTGGTAAGGCTTTATTCGAGGGAATTCTGTCATACACACCTACCGCTATAGATATTCTCTATAAATGCACTTTATGTGGAAATTGTGAAGCCCATTGCATTTCACGGGGTCTGCCTTTTGTAGATCCAGACCTTAAAGTACGAGAAATCATCAAACATTTTAGAGAAATAATAGTTAAGGAATCCTTAGGTATTCCCGAAAAGATAGATAAGCTTGGATTTAAAGTATATCAATATGGTAATGTTTTTGGAGATGAGACTCCAATTAGTTCTACTCCTTATTTAAAAGAAAATCGTAGCTCAGAAATTATCTATTTTATGGGTTGTATGGTCAGATTTAGAGAAGGTCAAACTGCAGAAGCAGTTGATACACTGGCAAATAAATTGTCATTAAACCTCGGAATAATTGATAAAGAATTTTGTTGTGGCAGCCCCTTGCTCCGGACTGGGCAAATTAAGGCAGCTAAATCAATTATGGCAAAAAATACTGAAATACTTAATGACTTTGGAATAAAGACACTAGTTACTTCTTGCCCTGGATGTTTTTCTACTTTTAAGAAAGAATACCCGAAGTATGGATTTCAATTAAATTTCAATGTACAGCATATAACTGAATATTTGTCTAATAATTCACAAATTAAAAATTACCTTAAAAACTCTAAACCAATAAAAGTAACTTATCATGATCCCTGTGAATTAGGAAGACTTAATAAAATTTATGACCCACCACGTCAATTATTGCAAAAAATTCCAAATATTCAGCTAGTTGAGCCTTTTCGTACACGTATTAATGCATGGTGTTGTGGAGCTGGCGCTGGTGTTCAAGCAGGATACCCCAACCTAAGCAAGCAAATTAGCATTGACCGCTTTAATGAATTACAAAATACTCAAGCTGATTTCATTATTACTACATGTCCTAATTGTTTACATGCGTTAGGAAAAATTGGAAAAGTATATGATATTATAGAATTTTTAGATATATTTTTAACTTAAAGCAAATTTAGTGAAAGTCAATTGATTTTCAGCATATGCTTAAGAAGGAATTCTTTATAAGAGGAAAACCAATATAAGATCGCTATAGTTTTAATTTAATTTTAGGTTCTAATTTATCCGCATAAAAGAAACGGCCAGATCCCATCACGTCAACGTGCCGATAGCGTATTTCATTAAAATCTATGACTTATGTTTTGATACTTTCCCTCTTTTTAATTTGGTTAATTTCTTTTTCAGAACTTGATTCTATGATGTTGTCTATCATTTTTCCTAATTCTGATACAAGGATTTCTTCTTCTGAGGGGTAATATTGATCTGGATCGGCACCTATTGCAATATTGCCTTCTTGATAACCACCTGGATTGTTCTCTGCCTTAGTTTTATATTCATGAACTTAATCTAAGATTTTTTTTAATTTTTCAAGGCTAGGGTTACCAATTTCATCAAGGATCTTAAAAACAAATGAATCGGGTATTTTCAAGTAATCATAAACCGTATCTGGAATTCTTTTTGGTTGATAATCTGGAAATAAATCTTTTTCATTCATGGTTTCATCAATTTAAACTTTTAATAGTGAATTTCAAAATTTATAAATCCCAACCTCTATTCTTTATTATAAAATGTAAAATTTATTCATTAATAAAAAATAGGATTTTATTCATGAATGTAAGAGAAAATCCGATCTCTGACGAAAATGATGGAGACAAACCAATTTATATCTTTAAAATATGCATATTAGGGCAGGAGAGAGTTGGTAAAACCTGTATTGCTAAAAGATTATGTTTTAATACATTTGACGTGAATACAAAAGAAACTTTAGGAATCGAGTTCTATACGTATGATCTCCCCATAATCGTAAATGATGAAGAAACATTCATACGGATTAGTATTTGGGATTTTGGTGGGCGAGAACAATTCAAGAAATTGTTTCCATATTACATTAATGGAGCAAATGGAATATTTATGGTATTCAATTTAGTTGATCTTCAAACTTTATTAAGGCTGGATTGGTGGTATGAAAGACTAGGCGAATTTAACCACCCAGAGACCCCAAGAATATTCATTGGTGCGAAAAATGATCTTGTAAAGAGTGCTGATGAGAAAGCTAGGGTTGACGATTTAGTTATTCAACGATTCATGAAACGGCACGAGGAAGTCGATTTTTATAGAACCTCATCAAAGGAGAATTATAATATCGCTAATATTTTTAAAGAACTGGTTGTTAAAATTTTAGATAAAAATAACTTAGATTACGAACAACTTGTATAAAGAAATGTAATCGATTTATTTTTATTTCGCATTAATAATATAATTTAAATTTAAATTTAGAGGTAATAATAAAATAGTAAATATTTTTTATGAGGAAGATGGAGATCTATCAATTTTAAAAGAAAAAATTATAAGCATCCTTGGGTATGGAAATCAGGGAAGAGCTCAAGCCTTCAATTTAAGGGATTCGGATTTAAACGTAATCGTTGGAAACATTGAAGATGAGTATAAAAAAATAGCGATGAACGATGGTTTTTCCGTCTACTCTATAAAAGAAGCTGTTGAGAAGTCAGACGTAATATTCATTCTTATTCCAGATGAAATAATGAATGACATATTTGAGAGAGATATAAAGCCAAGTATAAAGTCCAAATCAACAGTTGTTTTTGCGAGTGGTTATAATATAGGATTTAAACTAATGAAGCCGCCGGAAAATGTAGATGTGTTACTGATTGCTCCAAGAATGATTGGTGTTGGCGTTAGGGAGAACTTTCTTAAAAATGAAGGATTTTTTAGTTTCGTCGCAATCGAGCAGGATTATTCTGGAGAAGCAAAAGAAATTTTGCTTGCATTGGCAAAAGGTATTGGAACCTTGAAAAAAGGGGCGATTATGCTAACTTTCAAGCAAGAAGCAGAATTAGATTTATTCAACGAGCAAGCATTTGGGCCGGCGTTTGGAAGAGTTCTCTTATCAAGTATTTATACTTTAATTGATGCTGGGTATCCTCCAGAAGCAGTATTAATAGAAATGTACATGAGTGGAGAAATGGCTTATACGTATAGAAAAATGGCGGATGTTGGATTAATTAAGCAAGTAGACTTTCATTCGCAAACGAGCCAATACGGTGCCATGAGCCGGGGAATACGATTTCGTAAATTACCTCTAAAACCTAAAATGAAAGAAATATTAAAAGAAATTCAAGATGGGGAATTTACTGAGGAGTGGGAAAAAAAAATTACTAAACTTAAGTTCAAGATGATAAAATACTTCGCAACTAAACAAAAGATAAATAAAATAGAAAAGGAAGTAAGGAAGAACTTAAAATTGAAACTTTACGATATTTATGAAGAAGTTCCTCAGACAAAGGAGGAGCTTTCTGAATTAAAAAATATTACGGATGAATTAAGGCTTTTTGAACAATATTATGAATAGCTTAAAGAGAAAAGTATATCTTGTTTTGTTTTCTTCATTATTTAACTTTTATATTAGGACGAGAACTACGCCAAAAATGGTTAAAATCATGCCTAAAAACCCTAATTTCGTGACTTTTTCTTTATTCACAATGTAAGTTAAAGGAAGCGCAAATAATGGACTTGCACTTGCAATCAATGCGACTATATTTGCTCCTGCTATATGTACGGATTCAGTATATAGATACGCACCTAGTGAAGTGCCTATTATTGAAGCAACTAGTAATAAAATCCATGAACGAAGAGATTTCTTTTGATTACGTGAATTTTCATTTCTTTTCTTTAAGGAATTTTCTCTCCACACCATTGAACCTAAAATCATAAATGCAAATGGGAACCTAATTACATTTCCTATTATAGAACTTAGTTCTTCTATATGAATAATCTGATCTATTTGAATGGTTGCAAATTCAATTACAACAGCACCAATAGCCCATCCAAGAGATGCAATAAAACAATAACTTATTGCTTTAACAATATCTTTTCTAAAAATTTCTTGCAATCTGAATTTTGTTGTGTGTTGTAAGACATCATTTCTATTATGTTGCGAATTCTCAGAGTTTATCTTGGATTTTCCAATAATAGTTATTCCAATTCCAATCAGAATTAGTGACAAAATCAAATTAAGTTTAAATGGCCGATTAAGAAAAATTAGGGAGAAAATGAAGGTAAAGAGAGGAAATGTCATCGAAATAGCGAGTGATATGGTAGTTCCTAAATCTTTTTGAGCAGTAAAATAAGCAGTATCCCCTATCACTTGGCCAAAGATGAAACTCAAAATTAATAGCAACCACAATTCCCAAGGAATTATAAAAACAAGATTTAATTGATTTAAAAATAAAGTTATGAGAATGAATGTTAAAGTACCTATAGCTGTTCGGAAGAAATTAATAAAAGTCGGACTGACTTCATGCTCTGTTTTGCGAAAGATAACATTAGATCCAACAAATGTTAATACGGCTAAAATTGCGATAAATTCTCCAAGCATTGAATATGTAAATTAAAGAATACATAAATTGTTTTTCAAATAATTTCCTTAGATGTGAAAATTAATTGATATAAGAGTTAGTTATCTTCTTTATATATTCTTGCTAATTTCTTACCATATTCATATAATTTTAAGAATGATTTAGCTCCTCTTTCAAGTGAAGGATAAACAATAAAATCATCATTGAGAAGAATTTCATAATAATTATTTCGATTTTTGTAAGGCGTTTCAGCTAAAATCATTATTAAAGCCTTATTTAAGGATTCAGTATATTCCTTTATTTTCTTTAAATTATTGTAATATCTTTCAAACCGCTCCTTATCTCTCATTCCCCATGCATTCGTGTGCATGAAAACAAGGTCTATATTTTCTGTAATTGCAACTTTACACAATTCAAGATACTTTTCAGACCGTGAGACCCAAGGAAGATCAAGAGGATTAGAGAGTGAGCCGATTTTAATTGGATAAATTTTTTTCAAACTTTCCTTTATCTCATCATCAAATAATGGTAAATTAAGATCTAATCTTGTTAAGGTATCCGTGTCAAGAATTCCTAATCCACCAGACCATAAAATTACTAAGGCATTTCTCCCTTTGGGGTATAATTCGATTTGCTCTTCAAGTGGTAAATTACCGTATCTTTTGAAAAAACTGTGAAATATGTACATGTAATCGACTAATTCATCTAATGAACTCCCCACTTCAATTGAAGGCGTTTGCTTATAAACAGCATTCCATATTTTCTCGTCCGAACCTAAAGAACCCGTGTGCGTTAAAACAGCAGATTGAGCTCTCTTTGTCATCCCTCCTCTTAAAAATAGAACGGGTTTTTTCATTGATTTTAATGTTTTAAATAGTTGCTTACCACCTGATTCTTGATATTTAGAAAAACCTTCGAAATACACGCAAATAATATCGATCTCATTATCTTTTTCAAAATATTCTAAGAAATCAGTGACTTGTAAACTCACGCAATTTCCTACGCTAACTCCTTTAGAAAATGTGAGACGATATCTACTGTATCCGTACATTATTGTTCTTGTATGTAGATCACCCGAGTGGAAAATTAATCCTATATTACCATCGTCGGTGGGGAACAATGGAAGATAAGCATTATGTCCACTTGGACAATAAACTCCCATGCAGTTTGGTCCAATGGCTTTTGTAGCGATATGATTATCGAAAATTTCTTTTAGCTGCGTTTCAATTCTTACTCCAACCTCATTGAATTCTCCAGTTCCAGCAGTAAATATATGAACGAAGTTTATTTTTTTTTTAGACAGCAAAGTTGCTAGGGAATCTAAAAGATGTTCACGCCTTACTGCTAAAATCAGGAGATCGATTGTATCCTCAGGGATATCTTCAATAGATTTATAGCATTTCATACCAAATAATTCTATTTCTGAGGGGGAAATTAAATATAATTTATTAAAATCATATCCTTGAGTTCTAAATCCTCCTATAAAGTATCCTAATTTCTCTTTTGCTTCGAAAATAGCGACATTTCTTGGTTTGAATAGCATATCTAAATTTTTTTTTTCGGGTGCTTGCGTCATTGTTTACATCAATCCACCATTCAAAAATCTGACTTATAAGGTTAAATTAATCATTAGATTTAGATTTTTAGAATTAAAATTCAACTAAGAATAAATATAAAGAAATGAGAAATACAAGGGAATTCTTTTAAATATAAGAATTAGATTTATTTAATTACCCATTTGTTTGTTTTTCCTTTTTTTTCCCATATTTATACAATTTCAAAAAGGACTTAGCAACGGCTTCAATTGTAGGATAAACCAGGAATTTATCTTTAACAAGAATGTTGTAAAAGATTTTTCGTGATTTGCTTGGATATTGATGTAAAATAATTATGAAAATCTTATTTAATGATTCAACGTACTCTCTCAATTCTAACAAATTGTTATAATAACCTTTAAAACGTTCACCTTCCATATCTCTCCAAGCATCTGTTTCTACTATTACTAAATCAATATTTTCATCAATGGCAGCTTTGCATACTTCTACAAGCACTTTTTGGTGTGTTACCCATGGTAAATCAAAAGGATTTGACAAGCTGCCAACTCTTATAGGATATATTTTTTTTAATTTTTCCAAAGCTTCTCCTTCGAAATAAGGCAATTCTAATCCCAATTCAGTAAGAAGATCTGTAGCAAGAATCCCGAAACCACCTGACCAAAGGATTACTAAAGCGTGCTTGTCTTTAGGATAAATAATTTCCTTGTTAAGCTTTTTAAATCGAGATATATGGTTAGAAAAAAGATAAACATAATCAATTAATTCATCCAAGGAAGGAGGGACTTCTATAATAGGAGTTTGTTTAAAAATCGCCCCCCAAATATCACTCTTAGTTGCTAGGGCTCCTGTATGAGTCAAAACAGCAGCTTGTCCCCTTGAAGTTCTTCCCCCTCTCATAAACAATACTGGTTTTAACATCTTTTTCAAGACATTGAATAATATTCTACCCTCATTTTTATGAAATGACGAAATTCCTTCGAAATAAACACAAATTACATCTGTATCATCATCTTGATTGAAATATTCTAAAATTTCTGAAATTTGAATATCTATGCAGTTTCCAATGCTTATTCCAATCGAAAATCTGAGATCATATCTACGCGAACCGAATTTCACCATTTTAGAGTGTAGATCTCCTGATTGGAAAACAATGCCTACATTCCCTTTCTCCACCGGAAAAGATGAGTAATAAGCAGTTTTTCCACCTGGACTATACAAACCCATACAGTTTGGACCTATAGCTCTTGTATGTGAATACATATCTAATAGTTCTTTTAACTGTCGTTCAATCTCCATACCTACCTCATCAAATTCTCCTGTTCCTGCCGTAAAGATATGAATGAAGTTGATTTTCTTTTTGGAAAGAATCTCTCTTACGGATTCAATGAGTAATTCTCTTCTTACTGATAATATTAATAGGTCAATTGTATCAGTTGGCAATTCATCAAAAGATTTGTAGCATTTTAAACCAGATAATTCTTCTTCAGTACTCGAAATTAGATATAAATTCTCTACATCGAAACCTTGCCTTTTAAAGCCTTCAACAAAAAAAGATATGTTATTTTTTGCTTCATATATAGCAACATTACTCGGATTGAATAGTAATTCTAATGATTGGTCTTTACTCTTTTTCTCCAATGTTATTATCCTCTATTCCCCTTATTAATTTTGCATTACAATTATAACAGAATTGAGGGATTGAATTAAATTCAGTTCCACAATTTGGGCAAATAGATTTGTTTGTGCTCGCAATAGCATACAAATCTTCTACCTGAGTTTTAGTTATCAATTTACTAACTTTTTTTAGAATTAATGAGAGACCAATTGAAATTATAATAATTAGTAATCCAAGCAAAATTATGTGTAAAAAATGAAATTGGAAATAATAATTTAAATATTTCCTTGAGTAATGACGTAGAAATGCGTAAACGAAAAAATTAGGAAAAAAGAATGTTAATAAATTCATCGAATAAGCCTTTTTGAAATCATTATAAATAAATATTGGAATTAAAGATACTATACTCCAAATTAAATAGATAAAACATAAACCAGATGTATCATTAAACAAAACATAATTTGCTAAGAACTGGATGATTACTTCCTGTTCTTTTAAGGTATCAGGATCAAAATTTATAATTGATTCATAACCCATATAAAATATAAATAAACTTAAAATTAAGAATTGAATGATAAAAATTACAATTCTACTTCTAATTACTTCAATTATCTTCATTATTAATTAATTAAATATACCAATTAATTAAACTCTTTTAAAAGTCTCTTGAATAAAAAATCATTGAAAGACAAAAAAAAGTAGAAAAATTTAATATTTTAGAATTTCACTCTATCAAAATTTTCTTTTCAATTTTTTCTTTGATACAACTACAATTGCTACTCCAACCATCAACGCAACAGTTAGAATTTCTATTGGATATCCAGGAATTATTTCTTCCTCTTTAGAAACATCAAAAAAAGCCCTGTACACGGGATCATGCTTTAATTTTCCACCAGCAGCTTCACCATAATCAGGATAGCAAGTTATAAAAAACGCTGCAGTTTCATTTGGAGCTAATCCTTCATATATGTCTTCGAATGGAATCCCATAAGTAAAGCGATTTGTCTGATTAATGGCATAGCTGGCTATTAATCTTCCAAAATCTCCAACTAATGGCAGCATTCCTGATACAAATTCTATAAATTCGGAATCATTATTGACATCTAAACATTCATAAAGTACAGGTCTATCACCCATATCTTCTCCTGTAATATTAGTTAAGTGATATGTTGGTTTTTGACTGAACCTAAAATCAAAAGCATGCGTTCCCCCGAGTGTTGTTTTAACTTCTGTTAATCCAGTTTTATGCACTGTTGCATTAATCTCACCTTCTGCTAAATCAGTTAACGCCCAATCTTGATCTGCCCATATGAAACTCCACGTTCCAAGGCACATTGCCCAGTATTCGGGCATATAGCCTTGTTCGCCTCTATGGGCTTCTACCCACGAACTAGTTTCATTTTCTCTATACATTAAAGTACCAAACTTACCTGTTTCGTAATCTTGATATAAAGTTGCTACCCCTAATACCGTATCGACTTCTAAAGTATACTCGTAATAAACATAAGTCTGATTACCAATCACGTGAGAACCATTAATATAACTCCCGGGATCTGAATAATTAAATCCCCATTCAAACCCGTAGCCAGGACCAGTAGCAGTGTGATTTGTATTCGGAACATAAAAAACGATGTCAGAATAGTTATATCCCCAATTATAAGTAACAACCGATCCACTTACAGATCTTTGTAATGGTGTTGATGTCGTTGTTGGATTCGATTTAATTCCTACGGTATCCCTTAATTCTGTTTTATTTGTACCCATATAGAAAAAGGGAGTTATCTCTTCTCCATCATCATACTGATCATTACTAGGAGTATCATCTGCAAATCCAAACCAAGCACAATGCATCGAAGCTATATAAATTTCTGAGCCGTTCAGGTATGCGTGTTGCCACCACATTTGCGCTGGTGTTGTGTAAATTGTGGGTTCACCAGTATCACCTTCTTTATGTTTTTTATCAATAAAAGCTAACATGCCCATTTCAAAATTTCCTTCTTTCATCCATTTAACATTCCACTTATTATTTAGCCAACTCCTCTCATCATCCACTTCTGGATGATCCCAGTAAGTGTTGTTGAAGATATCTTCATCCCAATGATGTTCATCAAACGTGTGCCCATCAAAAGCATCTTCTTGTGTCGGAGGACCATCTTGCGCCTTAGCATTAAAGGTGATAAATCCCAGAACAAGTATAATTCCAAAAATTATGATAAAGATTCTGCCCTTATGATAATTATTCATTTATACCTTTCCGTTATTTTATAGTAAAATTTGCTTAAATTAAAACTAGCAAATTAATCTATTTAAATCTATTCGCTGTTTGAACACGAATCTCAAAAAACAGATTAACAAATCTTTAAAATTAAATTAAATAATGATCACTTTGAACCAAATGGATTTTTGCCTTATTTTTAAATAAATTGAAGAACCTAGCAATATCCGTCGAATTAAGTAATATAACCTTAAAAATAAAAAAAAAGATAGTTAATTGTTAAAAAGTTTGGAATTTATTTTTAAATCAAAGATTTGCCTTAAAGAAGCGCATTCCAAGCAGCGATACAATCTTCTCTTCTAACCTTGTACTTCTTTTCAATTTTATCCCAGTTCATATAACCCAGCATGCCACCATCCCATTGTTCGTTTACAGCCTTAGCTGTAGCTGCTGCTGCAAGGTCTAAAAGAAAACGGAAAAGAATTAATTCTTTCTGAATAAATTTGTATTTATGTTATTAAAGGTTATACGCCTCATGAGATGAGTGATGAGGAAAAAATTACGAATTTTACTTTTAGACATTGATAAAAATGATTGATTAATCGTAAAATTTTTAATTTTTGTTATCTTTCACTAGTTATAGTGAAAAACTCGTTATCTTATTTTTTAGAAAAAGCTTTTTATCACGAACACAGAGGATGTTTTCTCCTATGAGTTATGCTACTTTTTTACAAAAAATGATTGGAAATGTTATTATGGAGGGATATAGCTCATGAGCTATACATTTTCAAGAACAAAAATGATTGAAAAAATCAAGTTTGGTCTCTTAAGTCCTGATGAAATCCGTAAAATGTCTGCTGCTCGTATAATTACTGCTGACACGTATGATGAGGATGGACTCCCAATACCGAGCGGTCTTATGGATCAGAGATTAGGCACAATAGAACCTGGTCAACGTTGTCAGACCTGTGGTAATCTAGTAAGTAATTGTATGGGTCATTTTGGCCACATAGAATTAGCTCGACCGGTTATTCATGTAGGATATGCAAAAAAGGTTCTAAAAGTTTTACGTTCTATTTGTCCTGAATGTTCACGATTAATGCTTACAGGTGAAGAAAAGGAGAGATTTAGACAAGAGCAAATAACGCACCGAAAGTTATTTTTCGAGGGAGATGAAGATGCTGCCAAGCTTGTTTTTAAGCGAGCAAGAAAGTCTAAAATTTGTCCCTATTGTGGTGCTAAGAAAAAGAAAATAATTATTGAAAAACCTACCACGTTTTATGAAGAAGAAGAAGGAAAGGGTTCTCGAAGAATAACTCCCATCGAGATTTTAGAGCGCCTCAAGAAGATGAACGATATCGATCTTAGGGTTTTAGGAATTTCACCCGAAAATGCAAGATTAGAATGGATTATATTTACTGTATTACCAATTCCTCCAGTATGTGCAAGACCCTCAATTACCCTAGACAGTGGTATTCGTTCTGAAGATGATTTAACACATAAATTGGTTGATGTCATTCGGATTAACCAAAGATTAAGGGAAAATATTGATGCTGGAGCACCACATTTAATTGTAGAAGATTTATGGGAATTACTCCAGTACCACATTACAACCTATTTTGACAATCAAGTATCAGGAATACCTCCTGCGAGACATCGCTCGGGACGAGCGCTCAGAACATTAACTCAAAGATTAAAGGGTAAGGAAGGCAGGTTTAGAAGCAATTTGAGTGGGAAAAGGGTTGATTTTTCAGCAAGAAGCGTGATATCACCCAATCCATACATTAGCATTAATGATGTAGGAGTACCAATAGAAATTGCGAAAATCTTAACCATCCCTACCAATGTTAACGATTGGAACATTGAAGAAATGAAACAAATGGTCCTAAATGGGCCATATAGACATCCAGGTGCTAATTATATCATCCGTAACGATCGAAGAAGAATTGACCTCCGATATGTCAAAAACCGAAAAATTATTGCCGATATGCTATCGCCGGGGTTTACTGTTGAGCGCCATTTAAAAGATGGAGATTTAGTGCTGTTTAATAGGCAACCTTCGCTTCATAGAATGTCGATAATGTCACATGAAGTCAAAATCATGGAAGGAAGAACTTTCCGATTAAATTTAACTGTATGTCCTCCATATAACGCAGATTTTGATGGAGATGAGATGAATTTACACGTACCACAAAGCGAGGAAGCCCGCACGGAAGCTGAATTACTTCTTAAGGTTCAAGAACACATTTTATCTCCTCGATTTGGCGGTCCAATATTAGGAGGCATTCAAGATTTCATTTCAAGCGTATTTCAATTTACAAGCAAGGAATCACTATACAATAAAAAAGAGACTTTAAAATTATTATATATTGGAAATATTTTCAAAAATAATCCTGATTTTACCTTAGGTCAATTAACACCCGTAGTTACTGAACCAGAGTCGATGTATTCTGGCAAACAAATATTCAGTACCTTATTTCCCGATGATTTAAATATTAAAGTAAAATCAAAGTTCTGTAAGAAATGTGAAGTCTGTGAAGAGGAAAATTGTTCATATGATGCATTTGTGGTAATTAAGAATGGTAAATTAATAACGGGAACGATAGATGAGAATTCCTTTGGCGCAATGCAAACAAATAGTATTTTACAGCGAATTATTAAAGATCATGGTAATGCTAGAGGAAGACAATTTCTAGACAGTGCAACTAAAATGTTGCTTTATGTTATTAGAAAGAATGGAATGACTATAGGATTGGATGAGGTTTATGTATTTGGGCATGCATATGACGAAATTCAAAATATTTTGGAAGAAGCAAATAATGAATCCAATAAACTAATTCAAGCATTTTATGAAAATGATACGACTATTCTTAAAAGAGCTCCAGGACGTTCATTGAGAGAAACTTTAGAATTAAGAATCCGACAGGAATTAGCAGAGGCGCGCAAAAAAGCAGAAGAACTTGCAGCTAACTTCATTGGAGATGAAGCACATTCAGTCATAATGACTAAGTCTGGAGCCCGAGGGAATATATTAAACTTAGGTCAAATGTCTGCTGTCGTTGGCCAGCAAGCAATAAGAGGTGAAAGGATCAATCGAGGGTATAGCTTGAGAACATTACCTCATTTCAAAGTGAATGATTTAAGTCCAAAGGCTCGCGGGTTTGTATCTTCATCTTACCGCAACGGACTAAGACCTGCAGAATTTTTCTTTCATTCGATGGGTGGTAGAGAAGGTCTAGTTGACACAGCAGTAAGAACTTCAACATCTGGATATATGCAACGGAGGCTAGTAAACGCTTTACAAGATATGGTTGTTGAAAATGATGGCACAGTCAGAAACTCGGATAAAAATGTCATCCAATTTCGCTTTGGTGATGATGGTATTGATGCCATGCATACCGATCACGGTGCTGCTGTAAATTTAGATGTCTTGTTGTTAAAAGCTAAAGCCCTTGACGTGGAAAGCATTCGCGAAGAAATTAAGAAAATATCTATTAAAAGAAAAGTTTCTCCTAAAAAAGAAGGAATTTCTGAAAAAAAACCAGCAAAAAAATCAGCACCAAAAGAAAAACCGGAGAAAAAAGAAATCAAAGTTGATGAGCATGGCTTAAAGCAACAGTATGAGGAAGAAACTGGGAAGAAAGCAATTTGGAGGGGAAAAGAAACTAAAGGATATTTAGAATGGAAAGAGGAAAAATCAGGGTAAATCAAAAAATTTAAAAAATAAAAGGTTTGAAAAAATGGCAAAAGTAACTCAAGATTATTTAGAAGAACAGTTAAAAATATTATTGGAAGATGGAATTCCCGAAGATCTAGTGGAGAAAATTAGAGACAAGGTAAAAAATGATGATTTAGAGGAGGAACAATTAGAATACCTCTTGAATAAAATTTACATTAACTTCAATAATGCATTAGTAGAGACTTCAGAACCAGTAGGAACGGTCGCAGCACAATCAATCGGTGAACCAGGAACTCAAATGACGCTACGTACCTTTCATTATGCAGGGGTAGAAGAGTTCTCCGTCACGCAGGGACTCCCCCGGCTAATAGAAATTGTAGATGCTCGGCGTTTTCCCTCTACACCCCAAATGAGCATATATCTTGATGATGGATATCGTGAAACGGAGGAGAAAGCGATCGAAGTTCATAATCGTATTGAACAGATACGCATAGAGCAAATAACTTCAGATGTGGACCTCGATTTTGTTAATTGGCAAATTGTTGTAAACCTTATTCCTGAAATTTGTGAAAAAAAAGGAATTGAAATAAATGAAATTCCTGAAATTTTAAAGCGTTATAAGAAAAAAGGAACAATAAAACGGGAAGGAAACTCCATAATTATAGATCCTGGAATAGAAGACCTGCAAAGTTTACAAAAATTAAGAGAAAAAATCCTTAAAAAAGTTGTGAAGGGAATTAGAGGTGTAAAAAGAGGATTATTAACACCCTCAGATGATAATAAAGAATGGATAATTAAAACTGAGGGTACCAACATGCAAAGTGTAATTCAAATTGAGGGTGTCGACATCAAGCGAACAGTTTCAAATCACATTCACGAAATAGAAAAATTATATGGTATAGAAGCCGCACGTCAAATGATAATCGTTGAATCTCAAAAAGTTCTAGAACAACAAGGTCTAGATGTAGATTTGCGACACCTGCTTATTTTGGCAGATTTAATGTGTTATTCTGGCATTATCCAATCGATCGGAAGACATGGAATTTCAGGTTCAAAATCAAGTGTTTTCGCTCGAGCAGCCTTCGAAGTCACTGTAAATCAATTACTTGATGCAGGGTTGTATGGAGAGGAGGAGCGTTTACTAGGTATTCCCGAGAATGTAATCGTGGGCCAGATAAGCCCCATTGGCTCCGGAAGAACGAAAATAATGTTCGATCTAGATGAGAACTTAAAGATTCTTAGCAAAAAAAAGACTACAAAAAAATCTAAATAAAAATTTGGAACTATTGGAATAGAAGAAGAAAAGAAGTAAATAATGAGTTAGATTATAACCTAACTAAAAAAATAAAGAGAACTAAGAAAAAAATTAAAAATTAAACTATAATTATTCTAAATATATAGATACTTATTGAAGATATCATGGTAAAAAAGAAGAAAAAAAGTGTTACGGAAAAAGTCGATTTAACTCGCAAGAAAGTCAAGGAATTTGACATTGATAAGAATATAAAAGTAGCTTATAAAACTGGCAAGATCGTGTATGGTAAAAACCAAGTGTTGAAACATTTAAGGCAAGATCCTTTTAAGATGATTATTGTTGCGAATAATTGTCCGATTGATTTAGAAAGTCAACTTGATCATTATAATTCTCTCATGAAGGATAAAGTATTTATTCATAAATATAAAGGGTCCAGCTGGGACCTTGGTTTAGCTTGTGCAAAACCATATATGATTTCTGTAATTGGAGTAATTAAAAAAGGAGATTCAGATTTATTATCTTTAATAACTAAATGAATTTTATAATACAATATCAGAATCATCCATGTTGAAAAGGAATATTAAAATTGATAGAAAGGCAATGGAACTCATCTCTCTATTCAATAACATTTCCGGCGCTATCATAAAAGATTGCCTGATATTTAAGACTCCCGATATCGATTCTGAAGTTATCATCTTTTTAGTTAAAGAGGAAGATGTAGGAAAAGCCATCGGGAAGGCTGGCGAGCACGTGAAAGACTTAAAATCCAAGCTCCAAAAAAAGATTGATGTAATTGGTTTTTCCGAAGACCTTAACCAGTTCATAAGAAATATCTTACAAACCACCAAAAATTCCATTGTTGTTCAAAATATCGAAATTAAAGAGAGTAAAAATCAGAAGAAAACAGTAATTATCACCGTGCGCCCTCAAGATCGTGGAAAAGCAATCGGTAAAGAGGGATCAATGATAAGGAAAATTAAAGAATTAGTGTTAAGATATTTTGAAGTTGACAACGTGATTATAAATACAAAAAATTTCTAAATTTTTCCCTCTTAATAAAGTTAGTGAGATAATAATCAAGGCTAATCATATATTTCAACAACACCTGATATTTTTAGATTAATCACATACATAAATTTTAAGTTTTAAGATGTATTTTTTCCTATTAATAAATTAAATTTTGGTGTAAAAAGTTGCCAAAGGGCCTTTACGCAGCAAGACAACTTAAAGCTAATAGGAAAAAATTTAAATGGTCAAAAATTAAATATAAGAGAAGGAAATTAAAGCTAAAGCAACGTTCAGACCCTCTCGAAGGAGCATGCCAAGCTTTAGGTATCGTATTACAAAAAGTTGGACGAGAGAGTAAACAACCAAATTCAGCGATAAGAAAATGCGTGAGAATTCAATTGAAGAAAAACGGAAAAGGAGTGACAGCTTTCCTTCCAGGGGATGGAGCCCTTAACTTCATAGAAGAACATGATCGTGTTATTGTTGAAGGAATCGGAGGAGCAAAAGGAAGGAGTATTGGTGATCTTCCTGGTGTAAGGTATAGGGTCGTGAAAGTAAATGGTGTTAGTTTACAAGCTTTGCTAAGCGGGAAAAAGGAAAAGCCGATAAGATGACTTTTTTGAGGTAAGGAATCATGAGCAAAACAAAGAAAGAAATAAAACTTTTTAACACGTGGTCTTTTGAAAATATTGAAATAAGAGACAAGACAATAGAAAATTACATTAATTTGAAACCAATAATAATACCCCACTCAGCGGGAAGGCACGAGCATAAAAGGTTTTGGAAATCATCTAAAGTATCAGTAATTGAACGATTTACAAATAGATTACTTTCTCCCGGCTTTATTGGAAGTAGAATTAAAGGTCATAAAAGTTCTTATAATTCTGGAAAAAAGAGTAAGTTACTAAAAAGTCTAGAAAATGCGTTTACTTTGATTGAATTGACAACAGGAGAAAATTCAATTCAAGTTTTAGTAAATGCGATTGAGAATACAGCACCTAGAGAAGAAACAACAAAGATAGCGATGGGTGGTATTTCATATGCATCAGCTGTAGATATAGCACCCCAACGACGCGTAGATTTAGCAATTAAATATCTTGTTCAAGCTATCGGTGCGCGTTGCCATTCGAGTGAGAAGATGTTTGAAGAGAATTTAGCACAAGAATTAATTCTAGCAGCAAGAAATAGTCAAGAGTCCAGAGCTGTAAAGCGGAAAGATGAGATAGAGAGAATAGCTGTTTCTGCTCGCTAAAAAACCCATATTTATTTAACAATTTACTAATTCTGAAACTCATAAATCTTTTTTACCATATTAAATAATTGCAGAACTCTTTTCATCCCAATTTTTACTCCATATCACCTACATATTATTTAATTTCATTTTAGGAATAAAAAGTTCCTAAATTTTTATATAATTGTAATGTATAATATTTAAATAAGCAGGATTAAAGAAATAGACTGTATTTTTTGAATAAAGTGGATTCCGACAAAAATAATAATACTTTAGAAAAGCAACTCAAGACTTTAGGTCAAAAGATTAGAGTCGATATTTTAAAGAAATTAAATAATACAGATATTCCTTTATCATTTTCAAAGCTTCAAAAAACAGTTTTAGAAAACAATCTTTCTTCTGTTAATTTCTCCTTTCATTTAAATGCATTAAAGAAGTGTGACCTAATTTCAGTAGATGAAGAAGGATACTATATAACAAGGTTAGGAAAGCAAATAACTAACAAGATCTTAGCAATTAAACAAATTCTCGATGATCAAAACAAGGTAAGAATGATTAGAACCTCAAAATATTCTAAAGAACTATTTGATATTAATAAAATTGAGGAATACCTGATAAATGAAGGAGAACTGGAACCTTATTTAGCTAGACAAATCGCTCGAGAAGTTGAGGAACGCCTTTCAAGAACCAGTATAGAATATTTAACTGCACCTTTAATGCGCGAATACATTAATGCGGTCTTATTAGAAAGCGGGTTAGAGGAAGTCAGGCATAAACTAACTCGATTAGGAACTCCCCCCTTTGAAGCATTTAAATTATTCAATTCAACAGATAACAGCGTAACGCCCGAAAAATTTATAAAGAGATTAGGATCTGATGTTTCTGAGCAATTTTTACTCTTAAATCTCATACCGAAAAATTTGGCGGATTTATATTTATCTGGAGAAATCGCTTTACTGCATTTAAATTATTGGAGTTTAAGACCCTTAAGTTTTTATATAAATGCAAAAACTCTGTTTGACACTTTTTCAAAAACTAAATCAAACCAGCCAAAGACTATCGAGAAAAGGAGAGATATGATTAACTTAATTTTAAATTCAATGGACTTTTTGTATCGATTAAAACAATACTATTCCGAAGGTTTATTACTTGGTGATTTTAACAACCAATTTCTCTCTTTTTTCAATTTACAAAAAGATCACTCACATTTTTTTAATATTTTAACATCTCAACTGCAAAGATTTAATAACAGCTATAATGATAATAAATCCCATTTATCTTTGGAATTTAAAAATGTGAAAAGTTCTGTCCAATGCCAAATAGAAGAAAAATTTTTACACTTCTTAGAAAATCAGGTTAAAACTTGCGTGAGACCTTTAATATGCCGTGAATACTCGAATTTAATTGAGTCAAAACTAATTGATAATGTAATAAATGATTACATTTCGAATTCTTATCAAAAGAATTTCATTTTTTTTAGAAACTCTTCAAATTTATTGAATTCAAACATCATTAAAATAAAGAATCCTGAAGTAAATAATATTATTTTAGATAAAATTTTAATTAATCTTCATACCATTTCACTAGAAGCAAGTCAAAATGACGATTTGTTTTTAGATTTATTGCAAGATAAAATTGAATCTGTTTTTAATTTATTTCATCATAAAAAGTTATTGATAAAAAAGAAATTATGTTCTATTAAGGATTGGAATAACTTAGTCTCAATAATCTTTAGTATACATGAGGATGATTTATATAAAAACGCAATAAAATCTATTAGCTTCTTTGGCTTAAACGAGGCAATTTTAAACCATTGTGGCATAGAAATTGATAGAACAGAAAATAGCGAATTATTTGCGTTAAAAATTCTCTCTTTCATGAAGAAACTAATTAAAGAAAAGAACAAGGCTGAGGATAATAATTATATTTTAAGTCAACCTCATTATGATTCCTATTTAAAAGATTCCTGGCGTAATGGAATAAGTCAATATGGGAAGAAGATAAACTATTATACATCAACAATTATTAGGGACGATTCAACCTTATCATTAGATAAAAAAATTGCAATATTCAAAAAGTTTGAAAAAATATTAGATGGAGGAATTATTTTTTACGAAAAAATGAATAATATTGATTTTTCAATCAAGGAGCTTTTAAAACTTTTATTTGAATCAAAAATAAATGCTATTTCTTTAAGAAATAATAGTGTACGAGAGAAAAATTAGATAAAAGTGAGGAATGATTTCTAATTTTTAATTAGTCATTAATTCTGCTAAAAGAGCTTTTCTCATTGGAATTCCATAAAATGTTTGCTTGAAATAAATGGCTTTCTCAGAACTATCAACATTAGGAGATATTTCAGTAATCCGAGGTAATGGATGCAACAATCTGAAATTATCCTTTGTATTTTCAAGATCTGCTTTTCTAAAGATGTAAAAACCTTTTATTCTTTCATACTCTTCTAAATCAATAAATCTTTCCTTTTGAATTCGGGTCATGTAGAGAACATCTAAAATATTTAGAATTTTCCTATAATCTGTAATTTCTTTATACTTTACTTTCCGCTGTTGTAAAAAATCTTTATCGCGATTTCTCATTCTCAATTCCAAAGGACTTATGAAATAAATACTAACATCGAAATTCGATAGCAGAATTGAAAGTGAATGAACCGTCCTTCCGTATTTCAGATCACCCATTAAACCTATATTCAATCCATCCAAAGAGCCTTTTTCTTCAGTTATAGTTAATAAATCTAATAATGCCTGAGTAGGATGTTCTCCACTTCCAGAACCCGCATTAATAATCGGAATTTTAGCAAATTTTGCCGCCATCCTCGCAGCTCCTTCAAGTGAATGTCTCATTACTATACAATCGCTATAATTTTCTACTGTTCTTATTGTATCAGCTATGCTTTCCCCTTTTTTAATGGAAGAAACGTCTCCAGAGTGGAATCCGATTACACTCCCGCCTAACCTATACATGGCAGATTCAAAACTAAGTCGGGTGCGAGTAGAAGGCTCAAAAAACAATGTAGCTAAGATCTTCCCCTGAAGAAGATTTGAATTCTTGATGTGTATCATTTCTTTACCTTTACTTAAAATGTATTCAATATCTTCTCTATCAAATTGCTTAGCACTTATAATGCCTTCGCGAAATTTCTCTTTAAACATTAAAATTCTTATCCGATGTGTTTTTATTAACATTATGTAAATAAGATTTAAATTATTTTTTATTACACTATGTTTATATGAAAGAAATAAACGGAACTAATAAAATTTAAAATTTATAAATAATTATATTAAGTAGTTAGATATCGGTGGTTTGTGAAAATTGAAATTTCCTCGAACTGTTCGAAGATACTGTCCAATATGCCGTTCCCATCAAGTTCATAATGTCTCGCTTTATAAAAAGGGAAAGGAACGAATGTTAAATCATGGTAGGAGAAGATTAGAAAGGAAAAAGGCAGGATACGGTTCATTCCCTAAACAAATCTTCCATAAAAACGCAAAAATTAATAAGAAATCGACTCCACTTCTGGAATGTTCCGAATGTGGGAAAAAACAATATGCCCGATCTTACCGTGTAAAACGATTCGAATTACAAGAAGTATAAAAAAAGTGAATATCTATGGTCAATAAAAAAGATAAAAACCTTATTCCACAGCCAAAAAGTAGATTCTTACGCGTGAAGTGCCTAAATTGTGGTAATCAACAAATAATTTTTGGATGTTCAGCGACTGATGTGGAATGTTTAGTTTGTGGAAAAATCCTTCTTCAATCCACGGGCGGTAAAGCAAGAATTCTTACTAAAATTTTAGAAGTTCTTTCTTAAAGAAGTAAGAGCTCCTATTTTTGAAATTAAAATAATAATTTAAATTGAAAATCTTCGTGAAATTGTTCTTTCACGATTAAATGACATTATGAGGAAAATATATTATTGTGTTTAGCTGATTAGATAAACCTTTAACCTTCACGCCAAGTATGTCTACATTTCACACATCTAAAAAAATGAGTACTTGGTTCATCAGCACTCCGCATTTGTTTTTGCCAAGTTTCTGCTTCTTTATGTCCACATTTAGGGCAAATTCTTTTAACCTTTGGGTGTACAGATATTTTATCGTCGTTAGAGATAATCACTAAATTTCTCTCTAAAGCCTTTTTCTTTTTATGGATGCTTTGAGTATTAGCAGAAGTTTTAGTTGGTTTCTGAAAACCACACTTACATGCAAGAAAGATTTTTCCATTTTCAGTCTTTTTACGTAAAAGGTTTGAACATTCAGGGCAAAATTCAACCATATTAATTACTAAACCGATTATTAGTAAATATAAACTTTAAAAAATATTAACATTTAAAAAATTTTATCTTATCATAAATACATATAAAACTTTGAATTATTTAATATAATAAGTTACTTAAGGATGAGTTTTATGCAGTTTAAGGAATTTATTACTTTTTTGGGGACTAAAGATCTCAATAAGACATCGAATTTTTATCAAAATATTCTAGGATTGACATTATAAAAAGATCAAGAGGTTTGTTTAATATTTAATATTAATAATCAAAGTAAAATTGGATTTTGTAAGCATATGTCAGTTATATATGATGATAAAAGTCCAATTATAACCTTTATTACGGAAGATGTTGATGAATTTTATACCAAATTGATTAGTGCAGTACTTGAAATTACAGAGAAACCTAAAATTAACCATAAATTTAACATTTATCATTTTTTCTTCAAGGATCCTAATGGTTATAAAATTGAAATACAAAAATTTTTAGATTAGTAAAGGGATCATAAAAAGAATAAGCTTTTAAATTAAATCTAATTCTTTTTTAATTTCATATAATTTTTGATAATATTCGAAATTTAATTTATTCATATCCTGGATGATTTCGGCATCAATAAATTTTTCTCCGCTAGTGCTTAAATCAACATCACCAATTAAATTAATTAAATCATTTTCCTTAAATTTGAAATCAAAATTTTTAATGTTAACATTAATTTCTCCAGTTTTATCATCCAAAACAAATTGTTCATTTTCAATTATATTCTTAACATAACCGGTAACTTGAATTCGAACATCCGTGTTCCTGATATCTTTTATTACTCTCTGTTTCGCTGGCTGAATTGACATTTTTTTTTAAAAATGTTTTATTTTATGCAATTAATAAACATTGAAAATTTATGATAACTATAAATAATTAATTTAATACCTAGAATTGATTTTATTAAAAGACTAATATTAAACATTATTAATAATGTCAATAAAACATTACTATCTTAATTATAATTGAATTAATATGCTGAAAGAATATGAGTTTTACGTTAAAATTGGAAAATAGTCGGATTTTGAAAGGAATTGTTGAAACTCTTGCCAGTATTATAGATGAAACAGAGTTTCGAGTCACTCCTAAAGAGTTTACCATTTCAGCAATGGATCCAAGTAGAATTTGTTTACTTAAATTATCAATCAAGAAGGATGATTTTGATGAGTATAAATGTAGCAAAGAATCCAAAGTGGGTCTCAATTTAGATGATCTAGATAAGATCTTGAAAAGGAGCGCTGCAAATGATTCAGTTGAAATCGATTTTAACGAGGCTGAGCAAAAAATAAAGATAAAAATGCAAAGGGAAGGAGTATCCCGAACTAGAACATTTAGTTTAGCCTTATTAGATATAGATATCGAAGAAATTCCTATGGATAACTTATTAAGGATAGAATATCCCTCTAAGTGGGTAATTGATACAGATTTTTTAGTTGAAGCAATAAAAGATGCCGAAATCTATTCAGAAATTCTCAATATCAATGCTGCTGAAGGTCAAGGACTCATTTTTAGCTCCTCAGGACAGATTGGGGAAATGGAATATGACCTTAGCGAAGATGATTTAATTGAAAGTGAACTTCAAGGAGCCAGTACTGGAGCATATTCCTTGACATTTCTAAAAGCTATATTAAAGATTGCCTCGATTACTGAAAAATTAGAAATTTCTTTAAAAACAGATCATCCTTTAAAGATGATGTTTAATCTTCTTGAAGGTGGTGAATTAAGTTACTTTTTAGCACCTAGAGTAGAAGAAGCTGAATTCG
>CAYZTE010000020.1:0-24352 GCA_964481225.1 uncultured archaeon
ACCTTAATAATATACTTCAAAACATTAATTCGTCAGTGGAACTTAGTTCTCTGTATTTAAACAATCCAGATAAGCTACACACTATAAGAGAGCTTAATGAAATAATAAATGAACAAGTGAATAGAGGGAAAAAGTTAATCAATAATGTAAGAAAAATAACAGAAATAGACGAATCTGAAATTCATCTAGAAAAAACTGAGATAAATCGAGTCTTAAATAGAGCAATTGATTTTCTTAAAAATAGTTTCCAAACAAGGACTTTAAACATTCAGGTCAATGCTCCCGATAAGAGAATCTATGTGAAGGCAAATGATCTATTACTAGACGTGTTTGAAAATATATTAATTAATGCTGTAAGATATAACGATAGATCAAAAATTGAGATCTCTGTTGATATTTCTAAAGAACAAGAAGAAGATAAAGATTATGTCAAAATGGAGTTTAAGGATAACGGCATAGGAATCTCTGATTATCGAAAAAACAGCATTTTTGAAAAAGGTATAAGGAAGGGCCAAAGAAGTAAGGGACTGGGTCTAGGATTATCACTTGTTAAAAAAATTATTGATAGCTATCAGGGGAAAATTTGGGTGGAAGATAGAAAGAAGGGGGATTACAAACAAGGAAGTAATTTTGTGGTATTATTACACACAGCAAGATAATTACTTCTTTTTTCTTATGGGTTAAAATATTTCTCTTATTAAAGATTAATTGACGGGCTTTTAAAAGTAAATCCTTTCTAATTCTATTTAATTTATTAATAAAAACTTTAAAAATGATATAGACAAAAATGAAATTATGGAAACTTATGACTTAGTAATTATTGGAAGTGGGGCAGGATTAAATGTTTTAAATGTTGGGCTCCAATTGGGAATGAAATGTGCTCTTGTTGAAAATACCAAATTGGGAGGAACGTGTTTAACTCGAGGATGTATTCCATCAAAAATTTTAGTCCATCCCGCAGATTTAATCCGAGAATCTCTGCATGCTAAAAAAGTAGGGATCAACTTTAATGTTGAAAATGTTGATTGGGATTTGATTGCTGAACGCATGTGGTCACAAATTGATGAGAGTAAAATGATTGAGCAGGGATTATCAACAGTACCAAATCTAAAACTGTTTAAGGGAGTGGCTGAATTTACGGATGAATATGAAATGCGAGTAAGAGATATAAATAAAGATAAAGAATTAGCTTCTTTTAAAGGAGAACGTTTTGTGATTGCTTCAGGAGCTAGGTCATTTATCCCACCTATTGAAGGAATAGAAGGATTAGATTATGTTACCAATGAGAATTTTTTTGGTGATAAATTTCCTAAAGGACCTTGGAAGAGCCTTATAATTATAGGTGGAGGAGTTATTGCCGCTGAATTTGCTCATATATTTTCAGCATTGGGAACCGAAGTCACAATTGTTGAGATGCTACCAAAGCTAGTTACGACAGAAGAACCTGAAATCAGTTCATTATTGGAAAAAAACTTTAGAAAACACATGACTGTTTTAGTTAATGAAAAAGCGATTAAAGCATATCGAAAAAAAAAATTGAAGGCTTTAACAATAAAAAACATGCAATCAGGCGAAGAAAAGGTAATTAAAGCAGATGAAATTTTAGTAGCAGCAGGACGTAAATCAAATGCAGATATTCTAAAAGTTGAAAATACTGGTGTCGAAGTGGATAATAGAGGTTGGATTAAAACTAACCAATTCTTAGAAACCAATAAGAAGAATATTTGGTGTATAGGAGATGCAAACGGTCTTTATCAATTTAGACATAAGGCAAATTATGAAGCAGAAATTTGTACAAATAATATATTTAGTCCAGAAGATCAAAAAAGATCTGTAGAATATTCTGCAGTTCCTTGGGCGATCTTTACATATCCACAAATAGGGCATGTTGGAATGACTCAAGCAGAAGCTATTGAAAAAGGTCATGAAATTTACGTTGCAAAGAAATATTATTCCTCTATTGCTAAAGGTTTTGCCATGGGTTATGATGAAGGTGATGAAGATAACGGATTTTTCAAGATGATCGTTGATAAATCATATAGAATATTAGGTGCTCATGTTATTGGTCCTAATGCTGCTATTTTAGTTCAACCCTTCGTATATTTAATGAATTCAGGATTTACTTGCACGTTACCTGAAGTTGTTGGAGAGAGTGATATTCCTAAAGTAACACGAGCTTGTCCTGAAGCGGGATCATTCATGCCGATCTATCATTCCATGGTTATTCATCCTTCTCTCAATGAAGTAACGGGATGGGCAATAGGAAACTTAAAACCAGTAAATATTAAAATGGAACATCACGAATATAATCATAATCATTAAACTTAAGCGTTTTTTCAATTTTCTCTTAATCCTACCTGCTTTCTTTTTTAAATTTTTGGAAAAACTCAATTTTATTTATATAAACCAGATAACTTTTTTGTCCATAATTATTAATTTAATGTTCTTTTGGCTTAGGATTATATTACTTATCTAATAGATAAATAGAATGGGATTAGGATTATCACTAGTGAAAAAAACGATCGATAGATATAATGGTAAAATCTGGGTTGAAGACAGAATAAAAGGAGATTATTCTAAAGGCAGTAATTTCATTATATTAATTCCAGAAGCGGAATGAGTTAGAAAATTTGTGCAATTGAATATTTCTATTTTTACTTTTTAATAATGAATTAATAAACCATTAATTATTTAGATTTTACAACCTATTATTAGAATTAGATGGTTTTATATAGTCATTCTAAAAGTGGAAATGAATCAATAGGGCAAATCTTCACTCCAGATTATATTGCGAAATTTATGGTTAACAACCTATTAAAATTTATTAAACTTGAAAAAAAAAATCCTGAAGATCTAAAAACTTTAGAACCCTCAGTCGGTAAAGGAATATTTTTAAAATATCTCATTCAAAATAATTTTTTTGACATTACAGCATATGAATTAGATAAAACACTTAAATCGCAACTTTTAAAAACTTATCCAAGTGTAAAGTTCAAATTTGAAAATGTGTTAGGTTCAGATATTAATGATAAATTCGATCTAATAATAGGAAATCCCCCTTATCTAGGTCAGAATTATAATGCTGAAATTTTTCAGGAGTATGTGAAGATATATCCAGTATGTGAAAAATATTTTGTAGGCAATATGGATCTGTTTTACTTTTTTATCCATTTAGGCATATTAAAATTGAAACCTGGTGGTTTTCTTTCATTTATAACTACCAATTATTGGATTACTAAATCCAGAAAAACTGGGATAAAGTTATTAAAACCTCATATAATTGAGGAGTGCTTTTTACTTCAATATGTTGATTTATCGCATGTAAAGCCTTTCAAGGGAGCAAAAGGACAACATAACTGCATTTTTGTATTACAAAAGAAAACTGAGAATGAAAGATTACAAGAAATTAATAAACCTATAGAAATCATTCAAATTCGGAAGAACAAAGGCACTAACCGATCAGATGAAGATTTCACTAAAAGGATCTTCACGGACTTAATCCATCAAAAAAAATCAAATAGTATTTTAAAATATGAATTTGCTTTAACAAATAGAGATTTAAAAAGAGAACGAAGCTGGAATTTAATTTATCCTAAAGAAGTTAAAGTTATCATTGATCAAATCGAAAAATATTGTTCCATTAACGGTAAAATTTCTTTACTGAAGGATTATATAGCCATTCGTAATGGTTTAATCTTTATTAAAGATAGTATCTTTATTTTAAAAGAAAATGATGATTTAAAAGTTGAAAACGGAGAATTTTTCATAAAAATAAATAATCAATTTTTAAAACTTACAGATGCAGAAAAAAGCCGATTAAAAAAGGTATACAAGAGTAAATCAATAAAGCAGTACGGATATACCAAAAACGATCAGACAGGATGTGCGATATATTTTAATAAAAATGAATTTCCTTTAGAGGATCTTATCCAGCGAAATCAATCATATGAAAACAACTATCCTGCTTTAATCACATATTTAAAACAATTTGAGAAGGAATTAAGAGAAATACTTCTAAATGCAAAAGAAAACCCAGAAGATATCTATTTTCCAAGAAGAGGTACATTTATTCGTAAGTTTGAAAATGATAATAAAGAAAAATTAATTGATCTCGAACCTTTATATGATAAAGGTCAGAAGATATTCTTTAAATTTATTTCAGATAAAAATGTGTTTGGTTATTCTAGAGATCCTTATTATGCTACTTCGGATACCTATTTTTTATGGCCTTTAATACCAGATAAAAAAATAGATTACTTGTTCATGCTTGCTTACTTAAATTCGAAACTCGTGAATTTTTTATTTAAAGCAAAAAATATCTCTATAAAAAGAAGTAAGACAAGGCTTGAACATGGTTTACCGATACCTTCTCTTAGTAATTTTGAAACTGAAAAAAAAAAAGATAATATGGAATTTATAAAATTCTTAACTTCATATTTAATTAAAATTAATAGTTCCAATGATAGAATTGATAAGAAAGATTTAATTAAGAAATTACTGAGTCTAAATTATTTTTCTTACATGCGAGATGATCAGTTAAAATTAAAACTCTGTGAAGCTATAAAAGTTGAGGATCAAAATTTTATACAAATTACATTAAATAAACTCTTTTTTCAATTATTTGACTTAGATGAAAATGTAATAAATTATCTATTAACAAAATATTATAGCTCTTAGTTTCTTCATTTTTTTTACACTCATCTACTTTATTTTATAAAATCGATAAATTTTTATAGATCAAATGTTATATGAAAATTGAGATTGACAAGTTTTTGTTGACATATTTTTAATGTGGTGAGAGATATGCGAGATGAATTTGACGATTTTATTGATGAAATAAAGAAACTTTTTAATTTGAATACAGATATTTTTGATAAAGATTTTTTATTTTTACCTGAATCGGATTTTAATTTAGAAAAAAAATTAGATAATAAGAAAGTTAAGGGTTTTAAGATATCATATCATTTTGAGACAGGTATGGATAAACCTGAGATAAAAATTGAAGGAAATATTGACAATAAAAAGATTAGAGAATTTTTAAAGAACACAGATCTTACGAAATATCCAAAATTAAAAGATATGTTTAATTTAAAATCGAATAAAGAGATTGACGCGAGTAAACTCTCTTTAGATTATAATGAAGAAGATAAAGACGTTTATTTTTTAGAGCCATACACTGAAATTTATGATAATAAAGATTTTACCGAAATTGTTCTTGAAATACCAGGAATGGATAAAGATGATGTAAATATAAGTTTTAGTGATGATGGAACAAAATTAACGTTTAACGCTGAAAATAAAAATCGTAAATACATCAAAAGCTTACAATTGCCTTTTAAATCATCTAATGAATATTATGAACTAGAAGTAAATAATGGCATAGCAATCCTAAAAGTGAGCAAAGCAATTATATAATTATTTTATAAATATATTAGAGATATAGATTAAAATAAAAAGAATGTGTTGAAAAAAATATGAGTGGTATAACACGGGAGTATAGAGGAAATGGTAGAAAAGTTAGAATTAAAGATGCCTATAAAGGGGATGCGGGAAGAGGTAGAATACGGATTGACCCTGATGTAATCAAGGAAATGAAGCTAAAGACTGGTGATGTAATTGAGATTTCGCATCCAATTGCTGGAAAAAAAACAGCTGCGTTGTTATATCCAGGAAAATTGGAAGACAAAGGATCTAATACAGCCAGAATAGATTCTTCATTGAGGAGGAATTTAAGTGCATCTTTAGATGACATGGTAGAGATCCGCAAAATTGAGGCAAGTTTAGCTGATAGGATTACTTTTGCTGGAGTGGAGGAGTCAGTTATATTAAGGAGATCTGATCAATTAGTAAGAATGTTAGAGAATCGCGTCATTACAAAAGAAGATATACTAAGTTTTAATGCCATGGGCCGTAGGATTGATTTCATTGTGATAGATTATTCTCCTAGGGCGGATGCCGTTAGAATTCATTTAGACACGAAAATTACAATTTCAGAAAAAACTCATAAAGAACTATTAGAATTAGAAGCAAAGAGAGTTACTTATGAAGATATTGGAGGATTAGAAGAGGAAATTCAGAAAATACGTGAAATGATTGAATTACCTATAAGGCATCCTGAATTATTTAAACGAATAGGTATTGACCCTCCAAAGGGAGTTTTACTCCATGGACCTCCTGGTACAGGAAAAACATTACTTGCTAGAGCAGTTGCTTATGAAACTGAGGCACATTTTATAACAATTAGTGGACCTGAGATTATGAGCAAATTTTATGGACAAAGTGAAGAAAATTTAAGAAAAGTTTTTGAAGAAGCTAAAGAAATGTCACCTTCAATAATATTTATTGATGAACTAGATTCAATTGCTCCTAAAAGGGGTGAAGTTACTGGTGAAGTTGAGAGAAGGGTGGTAGCCCAACTACTCTCATTATTAGATGGTTTAGAAGGAAGAGGTGAAACTATTGTTATCGGAGCAACTAATCGAGTTAATGATATCGATCCAGCACTAAGACGACCTGGTAGATTCGACAGAGAAATTGAGATTGGAGTTCCAGATACAGATGGTCGGTATGAAATATTACTGATTCATACACGCGGAATGCCCTTACACGCTGACGTTGATCTTCGTCTTATGGCTGAAAAAACTCATGGGTTTGTCGGGGCAGATGTTGAAGCATTAGCCAAGGAATCTGCCATGTTAGCAATAAGAGAAATCTTGCCAAAGATCAATTTAGATAAACCTATTCCTCCAGAAATTTTAGTGGATCTTCAAATTATAATGAAGAACTTTGAAACAGCATTAAATGGTATTGAACCCTCTGCATTAAGAGAAGTATTAATCACTCAACCCACTGAGACTTGGGATGACATTGGTGGTTTAGAGGATGCAAAACAACAATTATGGGAAATAATTGAATGGCCCTTAAAATATCCACAACTCTATAGTCATTTAAACTCAAAACCTCCAAATGGAATTTTACTCTTTGGACCTCCTGGAACTGGAAAAACTTTGCTGGCAAAAGCATTGGCTCATGAAAGTGAAGTCAATTTTATATCAGTTAAAGGACCAGAGTTTTTATCTAAATGGGTCGGCGAAAGTGAAAAAGCAGTGAGAGAAACATTTCGAAAAGCTAGAGCTGCAGCTCCTTGCATCATATTTTTTGACGAAATCGATGCTATTGCAGGATTGAGAGGGAGATTTGCCAGTTCTCAAGTTACCGAACAAGTAGTATCGCAGCTTCTAACAGAGATGGATGGATTAGAAGGTTTAAAGGATGTGATTCTACTGGCTGCTACTAATAGATCAGATATGCTTGATCCCGCTTTATTGCGTTCCGGTAGATTTGGAAGACATGTAGAGATACCTATGCCAGACAAGAAAGCGCGAATGGAAATATTTAAGATACATCTACGAAATAAACCCTTAGCTAGTGATGTTGATATTGAAAAGATGGCTGTAGATTTAGAAGAATATACTGGCGCAGATATTCAAGCGATCTGTGAAGAAGCAACCCTCTTAACGATAAGAAAAGCGGTTGCAAATGCAGATATAAATACACAGAACGCTGAATCAGTAAAAGTAGTAAAAATTACAAAGAATGAATTTGATGATGCTATTAATAAAGTATTAAAATCTGCTGATAAAGCTAAAAAGTCTCATGAAATTTATTCGAAAGAACCTTCAGAAGAATTATATCGGTAAGTTTTTTTTGATATTTTATAACTTTTAAAAAAAATAATAAAGAGGGGAGCGATTCTAATGGTATTGAAAGAACAAGGACCGATGATTAGTATAGGTAATTTATTAGAAATTTTAGGAAACCCAACAAGAAGAATTATTTTATCCAAATTGGCCAAAGTCCCTCTTGGCGCTTCAGAATTAGCAGCATTATTTGGCACGAAGATTTCAAGGCAAGCAATTCACCAACAATTGAAAACTCTTGTTGATAATGGAATAATAGAGAGTTTTGGTGCCGATCCAAGAAACATTAAATACCGGATTAAAAGCAATATCTCTCTTAGAATAGATATAACACCTGACTATTATAATGTAAACTATAATATAGCCAAAATCGAAAACGATGCTGAATATATTCAGCTTAAAGATTTAGGATGCAGAATTGAATACGAACAAATAAAAATACCGAACAAAAAATTAAGATTTTTAGGTGAGAGAATAAAAGATACTGAAGGAGAACTTCGGCTATTAGAAGATCAAAGAAAGAAACTAATCCAAAATAAAGAATGCTTGATCATCGAACTAAAAAATATAATGAGACAACAATTTGAACCTGAACTAAAGGAAAAGGAGCAACCTAATTTAGAAAAGGAGATTTTTTATACACTTTTTTACGATCCACTCAAATATTTTAAACGGATTAATATTGATAAGCTTCTAGATGATATGTTCTTCTCTGAAATGGGACCCATTAGAAGAGATCAACATAAAGTTTCCATAAGGCATCTTTTAAGGGATTTATCCAAATTCATGGACTTCCTACGAGAAGATGAGGATGATTGGTTTTTTGATATTTAAAATAACTAAAACTTTTTGGAGGTTTTCAAAATAAAATTTCAAGAAATAATAGAAGAAATGCCCAAAATATTTGAACGGGTTAAAAAAGATGTAAAGAAATTATATGGACGTCATCGAGCAGGTTTAAGTCTTGGACTTGTTGAAATGGGAATGTACAAAGGCGGTTTCATAGGAGGAATGCATTTTCATCCCGGTACGGAAATTCTAATGAATAAAACACCTTTAAAAATAGTTCTAGAAAAACAGCCTTATGATATCGTTTGGGCGTATACTTATCACATTCTATTACACGAATATGTTCACTCTTTAGGAGTTATAGATGAACAACAATGTAGAGCTATAACACTTAAAATAAGTGAAGAAGTGTTCAAGGAAGCAGATCATCCCGCAATTATACTTGCAAGAAATGGAATTGGCACTTATTTTCCAAATCTCCGATTAATTTATGCTCCCCCAGATCTTCAACCAGACGGTATCCCAATTGAATACATTTATGATTTTGATAAAGAAAGCTTTGACTATTATTCATAGCTAAGCTTAAAAATAATGTTTTGAAATAAGAACGTATCTCATGATTTTCAAACATGAACTGCTTTCGATGAGCTTAAACAATCGTTTAACGTAGCTATTAATTTCTTATGCGTAAAAGGTTTATCTAAAAATCCAATAGCTCCAAATAAATAACTTTTTTGTTCTACAGTTCTGTCTGCGCTTGCGAAAATCACTTTTGAATTGTGATCAATTTCTAAAATCTCTTTTATTGCATCAATACCATTTTTTATGGGCATTCTATAATCTAAAATGATGATATCAGGTTTTTCTAGAAATGATTTAAACATTTCTATAGCTTCATTTCCATTATTTGCCATTCCCATTACTTTAAATCCAGCCATTTCTAAAATTAATTCATACAATCTCTGAAGGTCTCTGTCATCCTCAGCAATAAAAATTTTTATCATATTAGAACCCCTCCAGCTTTGCTAAAATAACTTTAAGTCTTAGGAATATAACTTTTGAATTTTTTTAACCTAAATATATTCTCATTTTCTAAAATCGTACAAATCACGAGCAGAAATTTTCATATTTATGCTTATCCATTTACAAAAATTTGATTCGAATTTGAATTTTAATTACTAAGTCTCATACATCATCATTGAAATAATGTATAGATTTTATTATCGAAAATTTTTTTTAAATTAAGAGATTTACAAGAATAGAGAAACTCATCTTTGATTTTTGATTATTTAAAAAAATCGAATTTAAGAAAATTATGGTGTTAAAATAAATAATAATATCATTTGTTTGGGCTTTAGCAAAGATTTAGCATATGCTTTCAATCCTGAGGATTTGTATCCCAAACTTCTGGAATTTGTAAAAAGTATGAATTCTCAAAGAAATTCACCTATATTAAGTAGAAGAATTCCAAAAACATCAAGACAATTTGATATTTATAATACTCTAATAAGATTAAAATAATCCTTATTACCCGTATTCCTTTTATAATTAATAGTTAAGATTATTAAATATGATTTTGTAGAAATAATTAGAATTTAGGTTTTTTCAAGAGGTTATCTCACAATTTCCAAAATGATCTCCAAAAACGAAACTAAAGAAGAAGTAATAGAGAAAGATCTTGAATTTAGCCCAGATCAATTAATTTTAAAATGGAAATTCAAAGATCTATGTAAAAAGCTAACCTATGACATTAAAAAATGTATTGGTTGTAGTTTATGTAAATTAGTTTGTCCTGTTGATGCAATTGAGCTAGGTCCCATTCCTGATATTGCCCAAGAAAAAATTGATGAAAGTAATCCTAAACTACTAATTGACCATGAAAAATGTTGCTACTGTATGCTATGTGCAATAGTGTGTCCTAACGATGCATTTCATGAGAATATAGAACCAGAAGGCCAAATTGACCTTATTGAATTTCCAACAATTGGAAAATTTTACAAGATAGATTTGAACAAATGCATCGAAGATAAGAAAATTAAAATTTGTAAATTATGTTTAGATGTCCGAGAAAGAAACAATATCGAAGAATATTATAAAATTGCAAAAGAGTGTCCTGTTAAGTGCTTTCAAATTGATTCCCCAATTCAAGGGGAAGTCATCATAAAAAAGAATATGTTGCACAAATGCACTCCAGAAAATTGCAAGGCATGCATTAATATCTGCCCCACGGAATCTTTTTTCATTCCAGAGAGTGCGGAGGATGTTAAAAAATACGGTAAAATTGCTTGCAATGAAGATGAGTGTTTTTATTGCGGAGCTTGTGAGAATTCTTGTCCTGATGATTTAATAGTTGTTGAAAGAAAAGAAGTTAAAATAAATAACCCTAAAAAACAAGGACCCTTTCCATGGATTCAAGGCTGGATAAAAAATATCAAAGAAATCTTGAGAAAAAGGCTTATTCTTGGAAAGGGACAAATTAAAATTCCAAGTATTGAAGAAGAAGTAAAAAAAATAAAGAAAAAAATTGAAGAAGAAATACCTCAATTATCTAAGGAAGACAGGACAAAATTAATGGAATTAAATGAAAAAATTCAAGCATTCCTTAAATCTTCGAAAATTAGGTATTGGATGAAAGATAAAAAAACAGATAAGATTATAAAAGAATTAAAAAAGTTTTTAAATTAAATCATCTAATTTCTTACAAAATAGTAAATCTAATAATATTAATTAAGGATGTTTTTTCTAAAATTTAATGATCGCCCTTCACCTAAAATAACTCGTATTTTAGCTGCTATTGTTTTAGTAGCTAGAAAAAAATCGAAATAAAACTTTTAATACATTCGCATTTTGTCCTGGTAAAGTTTGTTTTGATATTTTTATGATATTTCATTTTTTTAAAAATTCTAATTGTTTAAATATATAAACCTATAAAAAAATTAAATCAAGCAATTTATTATCAAAATTATAATTATCGGCATTATAATGAAGTTGAAACTTACCGTAAAAAAGAGTAAAAGAAGTGATAAAAAGAAAATTATTGCTTGGATACAAAAAAGTAGAGATTTTAATACGGATGTACAGCAAGCATTTCAATTCTTTCAAGACAAGATAATATTCTTGAAAAAAAGCAAATTCTTGCGATATCATGTCGTGACATCTGATAATCCAGCGATTATTTTATCCCTATTTACGACAATTCAAGACCTAATACCTGACATCTATTTTAATGGAGAAGATTCAATCGAAATTTGAAAAATTTCTCTTGATATTATCCTCAAAAAATTAAGTAAACTATCTCATAATTGTTGTTAATTAATAATTTAAAAATGGGAGAGGGGGGATTTGAACCCCCGACCCCTTGGTCCCAAACCAAGAATCATACCAAGCTAGACCACCCTCCCAGAGAATTGGAAAGACTAATTAAAGACTCAATAATTCTAAATAAGCTAAGTTTAATTATAAAAACATCTAATGAAATAAGTAATATTTTCTCAAATTTTAATTTTTTTTATTTGAGAGAAAGATAAGTTATTCCTTAATTAAAGGAAGCGAAAAACTAAATTTAGCACCTTTATTTCTCCCTTCAGACTCAACCCAAATTTCTCCACCATGCAATTCCACTATTTTCTTTGAAGTATATAATCCCATTCCTGTACCTTCAATACCAATGTCCCATCCTTGCCCATATCGTTCGATTTTTCCAAATTGTTTGAAAATTTTCTTTTTCTCATCCACAGATAGACCAATTCCGTTATCTTGAACAGAGATAATTACAAAATCATTCTTATATTCAGATTTAATTTTTATTTCCCCATAAGGCGGAGTGTATTTTATAGCATTAATTAATAAATTACTAATTACTTCGTAGATTTTCTCTTTTTCAAACCTAAGAATTAATTTGTCAGGGATATCTAAGTGAATAAAATGATTTCTTGTCTTTGCTAATCCATGTAAATCCCTTACACAAAACCTTATTAAAAAAGAAAGATCCTCTTTTAATGGCTTAAAATCTACTTTACCTGATTCTAAATGAAAACTTACAAGAAGATTATTAATCAAAGTTTGGAGACGTTCAGTTCCATTTTTTATTTCACCTAAAATTGAAACAGTCTTCTTATCAAACTTTTCTCGATATAAATCTAATAAAAGATCTGTAAAACCTTTAATTGAAATGAGAGGCGTCTTTAATTCATGAGATGTTCTTTCTAATAATTCAGTCTTTAATTGATTTATTTTTCTTAACTCTTGTTCTGCAATCTTACGTTCAGTAATGTCATGCATTATTGCCTGCATTAAAATTTCTTTTCCAATTTTAATTAAAGAAGCACGTATCATTATCCAGATTAAACTTCCATCCTTTTTCTTTAATTGAATTTCTAACCGATGTATTTCTTCCCCTTTTACTATTAAATTGAAATTTTCACTAACTTTTTGAAGCGCCTTATTACAATAAATATCAAGATTAAGGAATTTCTTACCTATTAGTTCTTCTTTACTATATCCAAATAATGATTCAGTTGCGATATTAACATCTATAATCTCTCCTTCTAAATCAAGGAGCACAATAGCACTTGGAGATGTTTCGAATAAATTTCGATATTTTTCTTCGGATTCTTTTAATTTTTGTGTCGCTTTCTTACGTTCAGTAATATCTGAGAAAGTGCCAACAATATACACAATCTTACCATTTTCGTCTATGACCGGTGCTGCGCTAACATTGATCCAAGAGATTAAACCATCAGGACGCTTCACGCCCATGACAAGATTCTCCACAAGATGCTTTTCTTTCATAGTACGGGGACCTGCCATTTCATTCGTTGGCATTGGGGTTCCATCAGGGCGTAATATCTCCCATTCAGGACTTATATAATTACGCTGTTCAATATCTAAACGCTTGAGTCCTAGAATGCGCTCTGCAGCAGGATTTGCCTTGATGATTTGACCCTCTTTGTTAATTAAAACAACTCCTTCTGCCATCGTTTCGAACAACTTCCGAAAGAATTCATCGCTCTGACGCAGCTTTTCTTCTGCTTCTTTACGTTCGGTGATATCTCTTACTACTCCTACAATTTTTAGTTTGTCATTAATCTTCACTAAAGAACCTTTTGTGAAGACAGGAACATAATATCCTTCTTTATGTCTAATCCTATATTCTAAGGAAACTGTCTCTTTTCCTTTTATTGCTTTTTCAAAAGTTTCTATTATAATTGGCATATCATCTGGATAAATATAACTAAAAAAAATTTTGCCAATTATTTCTTGAGGTCGATATCCGAACATATCATAAACTTGAGGACTAATATATGAAAATGTGCCATCTAAGTCTATTTCTGCTATAACATCTGTTATATGATTTATTAAATATTGCAATTTTTCAGCTGAATCTCTTATTAGACTATCAATTTCAGTCACTTTTGGCTCAACCCGTCTAAATATAATTAATTGAATTAGGAAATTTATTTTTTGTTACGTATAATTTAGAAGTTACTTATTTATTTAATAATTAGCATCTATGATTTCCTTTTTAAATTCTAATTACTACTTTTTCAATGATTGTATAACTTTTTTAGTGTCTATTAAAATGAAAAGAACTATTTATCTACAAAAAATAGGTGAATTAGAACAAACCATATTGGATAAACTAAAAAAAAATTTAGAAAAATCCTTTAAAGATTTTAAGATATCCGTTGAGATTGTTCCAGAAGAACTTCCATTAAAACAATCAGAATACGATGCGTGGAGAAGACAATACGATGCTTCTAAAATCCTTGACAGAATAACTAAAAAAGTTCAAAATAAGTTACACTTTCGAACATTGGGAGTGATAGATAAAGATATTTTTTCAAGACATTTAAATTTTGTATTTGGATTAGCGAGCAGCCCAAAAATATGGATTTTCAAGCTTCCTGTCACAGCTTTAATCTCAGTAATCCGACTTAGAGAAAAATTTTATGAGAGACCCGAGGATAAAAAACTTTTTGACTTAAGAACGTTAAAAGAAGCCATTCATGAGCTTGGACACACATTTAATTTAGCTCATTGTGATAAATATTGTATAATGAGATTTTCAAATAGTTTAACGGATACTGATGAGAAACCCAAAGAATTTTGTGAGTCTTGTTCTATAAAATTAAAAAATTTCTTCAATAATTTAAAAAATTCAAACTAGTATCTTTTCTTAAAACTTTTATAAAGGGCTTCACTGACTTTTAGAATTTTTTTATTATTTTTAGCTAATCTTATTAAATCAACAGGGATGTTTTTAATCCCAAAAAATGCGCCTGCTAAACTACCTCCAATTGCTCCTACTGTATCGCTGTCACCCCCAGCTGTCGCAAGTTCAAAAATACACTCTTTAAAGGAGTTTAATTTTTTTAAAAAGATGAATATCGCGCAAACTACAGTACTGATGGTATAAGGATGCACGAAAGCTTGACCCAAGAATTGTTCAATAAAATACGGAGATTTAACACCTGCTTGTGAAAATTTAATTAATCCCGCTTCAATTGGAATTTTTAAGTTTGATTTTAATTTGTTTAAAATTTCGATAAATTCATCCCATATTTCTTCTTGAGATCCAGATATGGAAGTAATTAAATCTTCAAAAAACTCATCTGTAGAAAAACCAATATCTGGATCTTTATCAATTAAAAAAGCTATTGCCCTTGCTATTACGATTGCTCCTGCTGAAGCTGCAGGATGCGAGTGGGTAATTATACTTGATTTTATTGCAGCATTTTTTAATGCTTTTAAATCTTTACAATAGAACATACCAATCGGTGATATTCGCATTGCAGTCCCATTTCCACCTGAATTTGAAGCAGCTTGCTGCCAAGGAATTCCGTATTTTAACAGTCTAATTGAAGAGATACAGCCATATCCAGGACCGATTGGAGGATCATCTAACCAATTCACGTATTCTCTGATGATATTTTTGAGATTAAAACCATTTCCTTTTATTATTGCTTCTGCTAAATGTAATGATAATTGCGTATCATCAGTATACGTATTGAACATGAATCTATTGTGTTCAATGAATTTATTAAAATCATTAAAATTAGCATATATCTCAGAACGTAGTTTTCCTTCAAAAGGATGACCTAAAGTATCTCCTATAGCTACACCTAATAAGCAGCCTTGAAATTTATCTAAAAGATTTATTACCATGGTAAAAAATTTAATAAGTTTGAAATTATAAGATAGACATTTTTGAATCTTATAATTTTTTGGTCTCTTTTTAATTCAATTTTGTTTTATTTTTTTATTTAAAAAGAAAGAAATGAAAATAAATAATAATAAAAGATATGCTCTAATTAATTATGAGGCTATTAATAAGGCTTATATAGGAATTTTACTAATAAATGTCTTAAATAAATGATCATAATTTATTGGATGAGATTTATATGCCTGGAATTGATAAGCTAAAAAACGTAATCACCGCTATGATTACTCCATTGAAAGAAAATTTTATTATAGACGAGGAGAAATACCGTGAATTTATAAGATTTCAAATAGATAATGGGTGTCAAATACTAACGATGGGAACAACTGGAGAGAGTGCTACGCTATCACATAAAGAACATCACGAGGCCATTGATATTGTTGTTGATGAAGCAAAAAAACATAAAAAAGATACTTTTGTTTTAGCAGGTACTGGCAGTAATTCAACTCAAGAGGCAATTTCATTATGTCAATATGCTGCAAAAGCAGGAGCTGATGGATGTCTTATAGTTGTACCTTATTATAATAAACCCGTACAACACTCATTAATTGATCATTTTTCTGCTATCGCGGATTCGGTTTCTTTACCAATAATATTATATAATGTTCCAAGTCGTACCGGTAGGAACTTAGAACCCGAGACAGTCTCTAAACTAGCCTATTTGAAAGAAAATATAGTAGGAATAAAGTGTGCCAGTGGAGATATTGATCAAATAACAAAAATCATTAAAACTACGCCAAAAGATTTTATCGTTTTAAGCGGAGACGATAGCATGACATATCACATAATGAGTCTGGGTGGAAGGGGAGTTATTAGCGTCGCTTCAAATATAATCCCCTTAAAAATGGTAGAATTCACGCAAACAATGCTTGAAGATAATTGGAAAAAGGCAAGAAAAATGCAATTAGAATTATATGATTTATTCAAAGTTCTGTTTATAGAAACAAATCCCGGACCCGTAAAGTTTGCAGCAGAAGTCATGGGATTGATGAATAAAAGGATGAGATTACCACTTACTCCTCCATTAGAAGAAAATCAAGTAAAAATTAGAAAAGTTCTAGAAAGCTTGAATATAATTTAAAAACTTTTAGAGGATTCAAAATGATAAAATTGTTAATTTTTGGACCTACTGGCTCAATGGGAAAATTGATTAGTAAATTGGCTTTAGAAGATGATGAAATTGAAGTTGTTGCTGCATGTGATGTTACTAATATTGGTCGAGAATTGTCATTTATCGCAGGAACAAGAGATCCTAATAACATAATAATCCGTGATGTAAAAGAACTCAATGATGTTATTATTAAAACACAACCTGATGTGGCTGTTGATTTTACAGTCGCTAAAGCAACTGAAGAGAATTGTTTAATTTTAGCAGAAAATGGAATTAAATGTGTTATTGGGACAACCGCATTATCTACGGGATTTCTTGAAAAATTTGAAAAATTAATAAAGGAATATCACTGTCCTGCGGTAATTTCACCAAATATGGCTACTGGAGTAAATGTATTATTTAAGATGGCATCTGTATTAACAAATTATTTATCTGATTGGGATATAGAAGTATTAGAAGCACACCATAATAGAAAGCAAGATAATTACAGTGGTACATCTCTTAAAATACTTAACATCATTTGTGAAACAATAGGTATCAAAATTGAGGATGTAACTAAATATGGGCGGACTAAGGGTAAAGGTTTAAGAAAAAAAGGAGCTAAAAATGAAATAGGGATTCACTGTATACGTGCTGGTGATATAGTTGGAGAACATAAAATAATATACGCTGGTTCTGGCGAATATATCGAACTAAAGCATACTGCAATAAATAGAAATTGTTTCGCTACAGGAGCAATACGAGCAATAAAATTTATTACGAAACAAAAAGAACATAAAATTTTCGAAATGAAAGACGTTCTTAATCTTTAGATTTTTTAAATTGAAAAATTAATCTTTGGATTAGTTTTCAGTTCATTTTTATATTGAACTGCATTTTGCTCTAATTTAGATAACTTTTCTAAGCGACCAATACTGTCCCTTACACACCCTAATGCTAACTTTGCAAAATGAATGAATTCTCTCCTTCTTTCATCAGAAAAACCAAAAAAATCACAAAAATCGTATCCTGAAAGAATTTTAATGTTTTTGAGAGGTGTTTTCTTACTATTTTTAATATTAAGTGGAACCAATAACAAAATTGAATCCTTTCTTTGGTACCCTCGTCCGAATTTATATTGTGATCTCTTACTTGAATGAATTAAATAATAGTCAATATGAATATATTTAATTTTTGAGGGAATTACTTCCGAAAACTAGGGTTAAGGTAAAAGCATATTATTATATCTAATCATCTGATTAAACTCTTTTTTAAATAATTTTAACCTATAATACAGTCAGTTTTAGCATAAACCTCTTATAGAGAATTAAGTTTTTATTATGTTTTATTATTTCATCAAATTATTTCAATCGAATTAAAGCATCAAGCTCATAGTAGAGATTGTTTTGCTAATGGTGCAATTAAAGCAACAAAATTTATAGCAAGCGCAAAAGAAAATAAAATATACTCTACTAGCGAAGTCCTAAGTTTATAAAAAGAGAATTTCGATTCTTTTATTTATAATGTTATAAAAGTAATGAGATAAAATCATAAAATTTATCAGTGCAGATCAGTCTTATCATCAATCTTCCTAGTCATAAAACTAATGTTAGATTTCATTACGCCAACACTTCATCGAGAAGATTAAAGGGTATCCAAGCCTTAATATTCTCACTATTTATAATTTTATCTCAATAAAAAAATAATAGATTCAAATTTTTATTTTTATTGCTTCACGTGGTTAAAAAATAATTTATTTTAAATATTCTGGAACTATTTGGTACTTTAATTTTATTTTCTAAAAGAATCTTTTATTTCCTTGGATGTTCGTTTATACTCACTTTCTGTGTTTATAACTTCCAGAACACCTTTGGGAGTAAGTTTGTATCGATTTAGAAAACCTGGTCGCATTTATTTTTCTATAACTCCTTTGTTTAAGAGTCTTTTAAGATGATACCTATGAGTATGTATTGACTTATCCAGATGTTCAAATATTTGATTTATGGTAAAATAATCTGTCTCTAATTTTTGAGCGAGATAATAAAGCTTTAATAAATAAGTTTTCCAAATATTCCACTGATTAAATTCAAGTTTTAGAGGTGAACAAAATTCAATTTTGTTAAGCCTAATTGTGAAATTATTAACTCTTTTAATGATTTCCTTTGAATCTTGTTGTATTTTAAATTCTATATTTTCTATAGAATCCTCAGAAAAGAAATCTTTAAGTATATTTCCTGATAATTTATGAAAGATAGAATGGATAATCCAATGACAATTCGCACAAATCCAAACACACGATTCTCTTATTAACATTTTTAAAATTTCTTCACAGTCAAGATCGCGTAAATTTAACCATTCAGATTGTTTTTTTGATGGTTCTAAATGGTTAATTACAAAGGCTGGAAGATTATTAAAGACATTTACGCTGCCACATCCAACACAAAGTCCATTTGATAATTGTTCTATAACAAACCTCTTTCTCATCCATTGCTTTACCGCAATTTTTAATTTCGATTTTTTATCACCATTATAGTTTCTAGTCTCTGGATTTTGAACTACTGATAAATCAATAGACTTGTCAATTTCCTTTGCTGTATTTTGAAAAAGATCTCTTTCAAGAATTAGATCTTCAAATACTTTGACAATCTGTGACTGTTGGTTAATATGACAATTTGCACATAGTGGAACTACCTTATCTTTGATAGCCCATTTCAATATTTCCTTATAACATTTTCTTCTCATAATATGCCAAGTTGATGTTTTTAGTTCAGGATTGGGATGATGAAAATGTGAAGATGGTAATAAGATTAATGATATATCTTCACCACAAAAATAACATCTTCCATTGAAATGTTCTGTAACTAGTCTATACTTTTTTCTAAATTTTCTAATTAATTTTAAATCTACAGCACATTTTCTACATATTGACATATAACTTTGCAAACCTCCTTTTTCTCTTCTTTTGGTTGCTGTCCTATCAAAATCAGATAATAGTAAAATTCGATGACACCACCCGCATTCTTTGATCCCTTTATTTTTATCATAAAATGGAAGTTCTCTCTCGGTTCTACCACATTCTGGACAAGGAAATGTACGTTGATTTATATTATAAATTGAACTAGAAAATTTATGACCACATTCAAGGCATTCCCATTGTAATTTTGAGTGAATATTTCCATAAACTTCATAATCGGATAATAGTCTTAAATTCCATATTCGAGCTCTTTCTTTTAGATCTCCTTCGTTAAGACGTGTCATAATCAAAATCATTGTTAAAATATGATAATCAGAACAATTATTTCTCGAAAATTTAAATTCACTTTTTATATTTGATTTGTTTAAAAACCATTCATATCCTAATTTAATGAAGAAAACTGAGATTTATAATAGAATTTAATACTTGTTTAAAAAAATATAAAGAGACGTAAAAATTATTGATTCTTCTATATAAAAACAAATAAGAAAACCAACTACTTTAAATAATCTGGAATTAATTGATGCCGAAGAAGATCATCAAAAGTTTCTGCTTTTCTAATTAAATTTAAGTTTCCATTGTTAATCAAAATTTCTGCAGGTCTTGGTCTTGAATTATAAGGACTACTCATTGTAAAACCATAAGCACCCGCATCTAGAATTGCTAGATAATCTCCTTCTCTTAACTCTGGTAAGTATCTTGCTTTTCCCAGAACATCACCAGATTCACAAATTGGACCTACAATATCATACTCTACTTGTCTATTTCTTTCATTTTCATCGCATACTATTATATGGTGATAACTATTGTAAAATGTCGGTCTAATTAATGTATTGAAACCAGCATTAATTCCAGCAAACAATTTAAAGCCATTATCCTTGATTGTATTGATCTGTGCTAAAATAATGCCTGCTTCAGCTGATATATAGCGTCCCGGCTCAATAAATAGAAAGGGTTCTCCTATAATTCCTTTTTCTACAGTTTGCTTGAACTTTTTAAACACTATCTTGTTATATTGATTTAAATCAATAGAATGTTCTCTTGGATGATAAGGAATGCCAACACCTCCGCCGAAATCTACGAATTCAAATTGAATATTCAGTGAATTAGCAATATTTTCTATAACGGATAAGAATTTTTCAGCAGGTTTCTCATAATCCAACGGATTGATAATCCCAGAACCAATATGCTGATGAATCCCAAATTTTTTGAATCCTAATTTCATTGCTTCTGAATATGCCCTAATAATTTGCTCTTCTAATATGCCAAATTTTATTTTTTTGCCAGCTGTTATGGTGTGAGGGTGGTGACCAGCTCCAAATTCAGGATTAAACCTGAAAGAAACAAGTTTCTTATCTTTTCTTTTTTTATCGTGAACTTCTACTAATCTTTTTAGTTGACTAATGCTGTCTAAATTAATTAGAATATCTTTCTCAACTGAAAATTCGAAATCCTCGTTAGTGAACATATTTCCGGTATAAATTATTTTATTTGGTGAAATTCCCGCCTTTAAACATGTGTAAATTTCTCCAGTTGATGAGCAATCAAAATTAGACCCTTCAGAATTTAAGATTTTCAAAATTGATAAATTTGAATTAGATTTAATGGCAAAATATATCCTATTTTTCTTATATGTCGAAGTCAATATCGCTTTTAATTCTCGATACCTTTTTCGAATCATTTGCTCATTAATAACATAAATCGGAGTACCAAATTTTCCAGCAATTTCTAACGTGCTCGCACCTGCGAAATATAAAATTCCATCGCGATATTCTAAATCTTTATTTCTTAACCAATCAAGATAGTTCATAAAATTAAAAACCAGTTTAAAAAAATGATAATTATTTCTAAAAATTCAAATAATCCTTTTCTTATAAAATAATTAGTTAAATCTCTATACTCTCGAGAACTCCACTAAAAACTTTTTCAATAGGTCCTTCCATGAGGACTCTCTTACCGGTAACTGTAATTTTTAAATCACCCCCATCATTATGTACCATTATGGGCAGATTCTTCTTGAATATCCCTAGAATTGCTCCCGCAACTACAGTAGCACAAGCTCCGGTGCCACAAGAATTAGTGATTCCTACACCTCTTTCAAATACCCTTACAATACTTTCTATTTCAGAAATGACTTTCACGAACTCAACGTTTACCTTATTAGGAAAGCGTTTATGAGATTCAATAGCAGCACCATACATGTTTAACTCATCATCATTTAATTGCTCATTTATGAAAATAACTGCGTGCGGATTTCCCATTGAAACTGCCGTGAAATTAAAAATTTTATCTAAAATTACAATTGGCTCATTAACGCATCGATTTAGAGTACTTTCTGAGATTACAGGAATTTCTTCACAATTTAAAACTGGAGCCCCCATATCAATTAACACGCTCTTTACTTTTTGATCAATAATGTTGAGCTTAGCAATCATAATTCCCTTGAGAGTCTCGATCTTGATCTCATCTTTTTTAACGATATTTTTCTCATAAACGTATTTTGAAAAACACCTGATTCCGTTACCACACATTTCCGCTTCCAAACCATCATTGTTAAAAATTCTCATTCTGATATCAGCATTTTCGGAAGCACACACAAAAATCAACCCGTCTGCTCCTATAGAAAAATGAAATTCGCATAGATTAATCCCCAGTTTTGATTTCTTAGATTCTGGAATGCCCCATTTAATATCATTAATTATGATGTAATCATTGCCTAAACCATGATATTTTTCAAAATCGAAATTTTCTAAAAGTAAATTATCCATTAATATATCAACTAGATCTTTTTAGCTATAATTTTAATATCCAATAATAATTGAAAAGAATTTCTAAACTCTTTATATGATAATTACACTATAATAAAAATTCTATATTTTCTCATGATAAGAAATTATTTGTTATCTAAATTATTTCATTTTATCTCATTTTCTATTAAGAATATGGCTTATTTATTCAATTACGCTTTTTAATAACACATGATCCTAAAACTTCAATAAGAGGATTATAAAAAATGAAAACTTTTAAAGCAATATTTATACTATCTATTTTAAAATAAATCTGTTATTCAAGCAGTAATGAATTTTAAAAAGATAATTTTGCTTGGTTTATTCTTATTTCTCTTACTTCCAATTTCTAATGTATCTGCTTTTACTCATGTGGATAATGTAAAAAACGGTAATTATATCTTCTTTTTAGTTGATTTAAAGGAAAATGAAACAGTAGAAATTGGTTTAACGCACGAGGAAAGTGGAAATTTCACTCTTTTTTTGTTTAATAGACGACCTTCAGAATCATACGTAAAAGATGACAATAGTCTTAAAGAAAAGATCTTTAATGATCCTCCAACAGTTGATCACAGTTTAGATGATTCCCCTTACATAAATTACACAACTACAAAACCCAAGATATATTATGTGGAAATCATATTAGTTAGTGGAGGGCCTGATACCTATACTTTAACGTGTAATAAAGATTTGACGAGATACTACCTTCCCCTCATACCTGGTTATCAACTAGAAGTCTTGATATTTGCATTTATTTTATCTTTGGGTATCATATTCATATTTTATAAAAAAAGGATAAACAAATAGAATAACATTTTTAATGTATTCTAAAATATCTTCTTTTAAATTAATGAGTTGATGCTGAAAATATACTTATTAGAATTTCCTTTAAAATTTTAATTCTAAAAGATAAAAGGTTATAGAAATGTATGAAAAAAAACCCTGGTTAAAGTTTTATGATAAGCATGTTCCTGAACACATTGATTATCCACGAACCACCATGTATAACGCAGTAGTTAAGACAGCAAATAAGTATGAGGATTCAATTGCCTACGATTTTATGGGGCAAGAATCAACCTATAAACAACTCATTGAGCAAATTAATCAATGCGCAAGAGCTTTAGCCAGTTTAGGGCTTAAAAAAGGAGATCGAATGACAATATCAATGCCTACATCTCCTCAAGGAATTATTTGTTTTTACGCGGTTAACAAAATTGGAGCAATAGCAAGCATGATCCATCCTTTAAGTCCTCCTAAACAAATTGAATTCTTTTTAAATTTGAGTGATAGCACTTATGCTCTTACAATTGATAGAGTATATCCAAATTTTAGTCAAGTTATCGAAAACACTAATTTAAAAGGATTAATTCTGACTCAACTAGGTAAGGACGTTGTTGAAGTGCCTGAAAATCCAAAAATATTCTGGTGGAAAGATATCATGGCTAAATCATATCCAGAGATTATTGAATCTGGAATGGAGCCTGATGAAATGGCAGTGATCCTGTATTCTGGAGGAACTACTGGCGTTCCCAAGGGAATTATGCTTGCAAATCACAATTTCATCGCAGAAGGAACTCAAGTTGCCACTTGGATGGATTTATCTGATAAAGACTCCGCCTTAGCAATACTCCCTATCTTTCATGGATTTGGTTTAGGAGTTTGTGTCAATGCAATATTTATGGGAGGCGGAAAAAGCATCTTAGTTCCATCATTTACTCCAGATCAAGTCGCAGATTTAATTGGAAATAAAAAGCCAACCTTGATTTTTGGAGTGCCTACATTATATGAAGC
>CAYZTE010000021.1:0-24224 GCA_964481225.1 uncultured archaeon
TTCCAACCAACAAAAAATGTTAAAACAGCACCCACTAATATTAGTATAAAAACTAAAATCCCAAGGACAAGAAAATCTTCGTCGAATCCTGATTCAAGAGTAATTATCATTGGAATTGAAATTTCAGGGTCATAATTTGTAAACCCAATTATCCAGACTGAAATATCAGTAGTAAAAAGGATATTAGATACAGTTCGAATAGCTGCTGGAACACATAATCCTATAATCGCTAAAATACCACCAATAATTGCAAATAACCAAGCGAATTTTTTTAAATCCATATTTTTTCGGCTTTTTTTTAATTATCCCCATATTTTTTTCTCATTAAATTGAGATTATTAACTAACTCAACCTCAAAATATTTAAAGATTTTTTCCCCTGACGGTTTTTCACTGTTGTAAAAGAACAAGAGGATTGTTAAAAAGGATTTAGTCAAAATATTCATTTGATGCATAGAATTTATATTAAAAATAAATCTATTATTTAATGAAATTAAAATCTGTTTTTATCCTACAAAAGATTAATAGATAAAAAGTTAGACTAAAGGTTATGCTTTAAATATTTAAATTCCCAAATTTAAGAATTTCATATTATTCATATTTTTTTTTATAGCTCAGCTTGCGATTCTTAATTGCTCTTTTTGGATTTAGTCCCTTTAAATTCATTCAAAAAGCTTCAATGATTTCTATTTGAAAATGTAATAAATATTTACATAGAAATTAAGTATGAAGAAATTTATTTATTGTAAAATTTCCAATTTATAAAAAGAAAAAAAAGTTAATTTTTGAATTAATTAAGATATGAAATTGTTAATTATCTATTCCCTACCAACAAATTTTTCTAATACGAATGCTGCGATGCATATAATACCAGAAATGAGAATACCAATAGGCGCGAAACCAATATCTAAAGTGCCATATACTGGATGATCAAGATCAAATACCAACATTAAGATTGGGAAAATTATTAAAAGAATTCCGATTAATACATAGACTAACCAATCCCATTTAAATTCCATACCTTTCATGTTATGGATTCCATACCACAATAATAAGGCAATTGACATGCAAGTTATGGCTAAAGTCCAAATTGTTGCTGTACCAAATCCATACCATTCAGTTGCTGGATTTACTAATTTGTCAGCTGAATATGATATCATACCACCAAAGAAGAGATAAATTTTATCGGTATCAACGGCTGCTACTGGAGTGAAGATCGATATAAGTGCTAGGATGGCAGCAATTAAAATATAAATCCAGGTATCTTTTTTAAAATCTACCAAATTTTTTCAACTCTCTTTTTTTTTATTTATTTTGGTTTTTTTAATTACATTGGTGTTAATAAGATTTCAATCCCAAAATATTTAAATATTTTTGCTTTTAGTGATTTTTAAATATTAGTACCTAGACCGTTTATTGAAATGGGTGTCATTGCCCATTAACTTAAAAAAATCATTATATCGCCATGAGTAGAGTATTCCTTCTTTTACCTAAGAATTTGATACATGTACAAGATAACTCGAATATTAACTCATAAATAACAAAAATTAAGTTAAGTTTCTTACTTTGGGTGCAAGAATTAAATAAAGATAAGGAATAATTTTTATTTTTTTTTTATTTCTTTTAATAAATCATAATTCTTAAGAATCATTATGGGAGAAAATACTAATTCTTATCACCCCAAGAAACTTAGAACAATTGCAACGATATTATTAATAATCACTACAGTGCTTTGGGGTTCTTCATTTATTATTACTAAGAAAATAACAGAGGAAGTTCCCATTTTTTTATACCTCGGCTTGCGGTTCTTAATTGCTCTTTTTGGATTTAGTCCCTTTATCTTTCATTTAAAGAATCTGAATAAAAAGATTATTATGATGGGCATTATAACGGGATTATTATATTTCTTTGGCATAACCTTTCAAACCTATGGACTCCACCAATCTACAACCGCTGGAAAAGCTGGTTTTATAACAGGACTAAGTACAGTTGTAGTTCCTTTTATCACCTGGCTTGGATTTAAAAAACCTTTAAATAGAAGAGTCTGGCTTGCTGTAGTGCTATCTGTATTAGGCATGGGTTTTTTATTGCTAGAAGGTGAATCTGGATTCATAATCGGTGATATCTTAGTTTTAATCTGTGCTTTCTTCTGGGCTTTTTATATAGTATTTAATGATAAATATGTAAGATTAAGCGATATTTATCTCTATTCCATCATTCAAATTTCCGTCATATCTGGAATGAGTTTTATTTGTTCTTTAACTTTAAGAGAAGAATATAATTGGTTCTCAACTCCACCAACATTTTGGCTCATAATGGTTTATATGGGAATCGGAATAATGACACTCACTATTTTATTCCAAAACTGGAGTCAACAATATCAAGGACCTACGCAAACAGCCATTATATTTACTCTTGAGCCCATGTTTGCTGCTTTATTTGGTTTCATAATAGGAAATGAGATTTTTACAGTGTTTGGATGGCTCGGTTGTGGACTGATTTTTGCTGCAATCCTTATAACCGTTTTAAAAAATAGAAGTATGAATGAAGAAAATCAAAATAAATAACTTTGGATAATTTTAAAATCCCAATTATCCCTTAAATCTTCATTATAATGGGTCTAAAAAGGAAAAATTTTTACTTAAACATTGATTTAAATAAACATATCTCTATTAACTATATATATAAGGGTTGTTTTTTGATAACTTACTCTTTTGTCTTGAATTTCATTAATTTAACTTTAAACTAGAATACCCAAATACTCGTGATTTAGAACATGACCGCATCTAAATTAAAACCAAAAGACTTAACAATATGTAATAAGTGTGGTAATGTAATGATCATGAGAAAAATTCGCACCCGTAATTCTAATGAAATTAAATTTCAAAAAATACTTCAATGCATTGTTTGCAGGTATTGGGTGGCTTTAGAATAAACCAAATTCATGAATTTCTAATCCTGTTTTAAAGCTAATCCAATTATTTAATCTATTTTTTTCGATTTTTAAATTGTTTTCAATTTTAGTAGTTTTAATAAAGAAAAGGTAAGGGAAAAGAAATCTGCGCGAAAAATTTAAAATCAGGGAGAGAATTAAACTCAATAGAGTTTAATAGAGGGCGAATTTTGGCAAGTACCGAAGCGGTGTTACGCCGGTATGCGGCGTTTCTTAATGTATCCAATGTTACGCAGCAGATTATCTAAAGACTTCCCTTCCTAAAGATCAATATGTTTATCTAATATAAAAACCATCTGTTTTTAAACTAAAAGCGTTCCAATATAACGAAATAAGAGATGTTTGTAAAAATTTGAAAATCCTATGCAAAATTTTATCTTATAATTTTTTTAGAGATTAAATAAACTGGTTTCATTCCAAAAGCTCTCTAATCCTTATTTTTAATCCGTCTTCTGCTGCGATGATATTTTTTATGTTTGTCTTTTCTTGCAGTTTCTTTACTTGGCTTGGTACAAAATTTTTTGGCGAACGTGGTCCATCCATGTATGACCCATAATGTGTTATGAGGAGTCCATCAAGAGTAGGTTGAATTTTGTTTAGATAAGGAATGACTTCATCGGTACATAAATGTCTTCTACAGACAACCGAATCTGGGCGTAAAAGATTAAGAATTAAAATGTTTACATCTGAAAATTGTTCTGAGAATCCATCAAAAACCCTTGTATCACCCGTGAAAGCTAAAGAATAATCATCAAGATTAAATCTCATTCCAAAACCTTCGACATTGGGGCTATGCTCTACTCTTGTCCCAATAATATCAACACCTTTATAATTGAATTTATCTCCAGGTTTAAATCTAATAACATTTTCAAGCATGTTTAGATGGTAATCAGAAATAAGTTTTAATACATCATTCGTCGTTATTAATGTCCCTTTTCTGAAATAATTATAGTTTTTGTCGTGTAAAACTTTTCTCGAGCTTTCAATCAGGGCGCTTAGATCATTATAGTGGTCGACATGAGCATGAGAAATAATAAATAATTCCGTTTTGACAGGATCTTCTTTATATTGATTGATTCGAACGGTTGCTCCAGGTCCAGGATCTATATGAGATTGTGTACCATTGAATTTGTACAATATCCCTCCCGTAGCTCGATGTTGAGTTCTAATGTGATGTCGTCCGCCACCAGATCCAAGAATAACGATCTCATCCTTCATGATAGCTTCTTAAATAATTAGTGTTTGCTCAATATTTACTTCCTTGAGTTAATTTCTTTGCTATTATTTCAAATGGCTTTTCAATATTATATCCTGTTTTGGCGGAAGTTTTTACATAATCAATCAAATTAAAAGCATTCTTAAGATGAAGTGCGCTTTCATCATCCACAGCTATAAAATCTTCTAAATCCAATTTTGTCCCTATTAATATGATTGGTAGATTTATATCATGAAGTCTTGCAATATTAACCCATTCTAATATGTCTCCAATTTTCGGCATGTGAGTTAGATCAATTAATAGGAGAGCTCCTCTTGCACCCATTACGTAACTATCAAGGAGATATCTGAACCTTTTTTGTCCTCCTAAATCCCAAAGTTGTAATGAACAATGAATATTATCGAACATGAGCTCTTTGATAAAAAATTCCACTCCAATGGTCATTATGGTGTTTTCATCGAAGAAACCATCTACATATCTTCTTAATAGTGAAGTTTTCCCAACTCCACCTTCACCAGTAACAAGAACTTTAAATACAAAATTTCGCAATCTTGGCTTTTCTCCTTCACGTAATAATACCCTATGGGTGTGCTACTAAAGTTGTGAACCAACACACACTCTAGAGGTATGAATGGGATTATAATATGTTATTAAAATTAAAACACCTATTTATTTTAATTCATCATAATTTTTTTAACATGTAATATATTGATTCTGGTTTTTAAGAACGCTTTAGTTCTTTAATTAGGATATCATCAATTTGAGTCAGAATAGATTTTAACTTTTTCCTTAAAACCATTTGAATTTTAATCTTAGAAATAATGCCATTATTCGTATCAAGGGATGTATTAATAGTCTTTCTACTAATTTCTTGTCCTCTTTTACCTAATTCCGATAATCGTTGATGGTTTATATTTCGTGAATCATATCTTTGAATAGGAAGATCTAATGGAAGTTTAAAAATATGTCTAGAACTTTTCATTATTTTAATTTGTTCAGTTAGCATGTTCGAATTTAGGATCGCGGATAAATAATATGCTTCATTAAGATTGTCGGTATCATAAAAGCTTAAATCTCCAGTTATTAAGAAATCTCCTTGTATAACTGCAGAGTTCAACATAGAACCTGAATTATTATAAACTACCTTAATTTTTGAGAGTTGTCTGCGATTTATTAATTTCGACCATCGATTTAAGTTTTCCATTAAATTCTCATGTTTGGTGGTGTCCTTTTTATAATTAATATACAAGTTATTAATTTTATCATAAAATTTTTTAGAATTTTTAGGCAATCTATCGTAATTGAAGCTTAAATCATATTTTGAAAGTGGTAAAAAGACATCATAACAATCATAAACATAAAATTTTACCAATTCCGTACTTTTAATTGCTTTGAACAAAAATTCTTTTTCAATAATTTCCGTCTTAAACTCTTTATTGTTCCATGGATATTTAGCCTTTTTAAGGATTCGATCATCAGGATTAATTTCTACTAATGAATTTCCTACCTCTTTGAATTTTATGAAAATTAGATTTCTCGGATTTAAATCAGCACCTTTATGAAAGAGAGATTTGTAATAACTCTCCTTAATTGGTAATAAAAGGCTTAATTTTTCTTTTGAAATTAACTTTTTAGTGTAAATTCTTCCTCCTTTTTTCTCGATTGAAAATGGTACTAAAATTTCAATTTTTTTTAAATTTAATTCGATCTTATTGAAATAATTCACATTTGTATTATCATTTTTTAACATAAAATGATACGTGGGGATCTCCTGATTAGAATTTATACCTAAAGTTTTTGATTTCTTTCCGAATAGGCAGATAAAATCAATATTAAATATTTTTTCTATTTTTTTCTCAAACATCCAGATTTTAATATCAGAAAAACCATGAAAATTACGAAATCTGGAGGTATGAGAACCTGTAATTACACCTTTAGTAATAATAAAAAAAATCTTAGCGTTATCTTTCATGTAAGATTTATTTGCCTTAAAGAAAAATAGAGTAGATATTTCTAAGTTCAAAATATTTTTTGGTAAGGGTTTAATTTTTAATTTTTCTGCTAAAGATTTAATTTTTTCCTGATATTCTGCAGAGTCTATATCTCTATACGTATACCATGGAGGATTTCCTATTATCAAATCAAATTTCTCATTCATTTTTCGGTCGTCTTGAAGTAGGGAATCAAAGACATCCAAATTAAATTTAATTGTAGATAATTCTTCTTTTAATAAAAATAACAAGTTAATCTTTGATAAATAAATTGAAATTGGATTAATATCATATCCATAAATATTGTTTAGTGCTTCAATTTTCTCTTTTCTAGTTTTTTCTTGAGATAATATATTCTTTACTATTTCAACTAAAAAATTTCCTGAACCGCAACATGGATCAAGGACTGTTTCACCAAATTTATAAGCTTCATCAACCATTTTTTTAACTAAAAATGGAGGAGTATAATATTCTCCGGATTTATGCCTGATAATAGGCGAAATTATTTTCTGTATTAAATAATCAAAAATGTATTCAGATTCGATTTTTAAATTAAAAATATGATTAGATATTTCATTAATTAGCTTATAGAAAGAGTTTATATCTTCCTTTTTAGAGTATGAAATAATTGGATCGAAATAGTTGAAATCAATTATTTTGAGATTTTCATAATTATCTTTAATTTGTTTCTCTAATTTTTTAAATTGACTCAGGGAATTTTTACCATAAAGCAAAGAGCCTTCATTTTTTGAAATTTGTTTGTTAAAAAATACGAGCCCTAAAAAATATAATAAACTAAATGCAATATAAAGTTGTGAATTTGTTTGTCTATTACCATATATTCTTTTAAAATCATTAACCCATGTTTTAAATCCTTCCTCATTATGAAACTCATTCTTAAATAAAATTTTTTCTAAATCCAATACTTTTTCATTAATAAAATGCAGATCTAAATCAACACTATCATTTAATGTTAAATTTCTAACCAAAAATTAAAACTCCTCTTTCTTAATTGCCTAATATAATCAATGAATTAACATTTAAATATTAATTAAATATTTCAATATTATTTATTAGTCAAAAAATTGAGAGAAAAACCATCGTATTGACATCTACAGAACTCAAAATCTCCAAGAATCTTGAGAATGGGATTGAATTCTCATGCCAAATGTGTGGAAATTGTTGTAGAGGTTTCAATGAGGGCGAAGTATATTTATATAAAGACGATATCCTTAAATTAGCTAAATTTTTAATTCTAAAAGGTAAAATTGGTTTGAAAGAGTTCTCAAAAAGGTATCTTAAAGTTATTGATGATTCTTTTTTTTGGAAAGCCCCAGTAGCAGAAAGGGGAAAAACATACCGATTTAAGACCCTTGGTTTTAAATTTACGGGAGATGATGAACATTGTCATTTCTTGATAAATAATCAATGTAGCGTTCATGAAGCTAGACCGTTCCAATGCAGAAGCTTTCCATTTTGGAAGATGATGGTTTCAAGTAGAAAGAATTTCTTAAATTATACAAAGAAATGCAAAGGATTACAACTTTCAAAAGGCACATTTTATCCAAAACAAGAAATCCTTGAATGGGCAAAAGCAGAATATGAAATAGAAAAAAACTATTTTTTGGAAATGAAAAAAAATAATTTTAATATTTTCAAAGTGTACCCTTTTTTACCAAAGGAATTATTACAGGAAAATGATTAAACATGCCAGAAGGATTAATTGTTATGAAATATGACGATAGAAGTGGCATAAACATAAAGGCAAATTATCCAAAAGAAAAATTGAACATAACAAATGGAACTCTAATGAACATTTTTAGTTTACATGAATTTAGCAAACATGCTGGAATTGCAAGCTTAACTGTAGGAGAAATAAATATATCTACATACTATACAGGTGAAGATATGGATTATTTTATTATATTAATTTTAAATGTGTTCGAAAATCCAGAGGATTATGAGGAAGCTTTAAAAGAAATTTCTCAAATTATATTGGAAAATTTAAAGGAAGATAAATATATTGATTTGCTTCCATCTCTTTTTGAACAAATCTCAGAATATCCTAAAAAGAAAAAGCTTGTTTAAGCATAATTAAAACCTTTTTTATTATAAAGAAGAGATAACATTAACTTTTATTAATAATTAGGAATAATTAATAAAAACTCAACTTTATAATAAACATAAAACTGCGAAAATTTCATATAAGTAAGTGGTGTTAAATTGAAAATTGGCTTATTTGTATGTGACTGTGGGAAGAACATAAGCGGAACGATCGATAATGAGAGACTAATTAAACATTTTAGTCAATATTCTGATATCAATGTTATAGGAGATCAATACTTATGTTCTGAATCTGGCTTAAATAAGATTATTGATGAGTTAAAAGAGAAAAGAATAGATAGAGTAGTAATAGCTGCCTGTTCCTTTAAATTGCATGGTTTATTATTTCGGAAAACAATTGAAAAAGCTGGAATAAATCGATTTCTAATATCTTTTGCGAATATCAGAGAGCAAAATTCATGGGTTCATTTTGACGAGCCAGAAAAAGCAACCAGAAAAGCTATTGATCAAATTAATATGGCAATAGAACAAGTTAAACTTTTAGAACCTTTAGAAGTTCAATATTCAAACATCTTACCAACTACTTTAGTTATTGGTGGTGGTATAGCAGGGATAAAAGCTGCTCTAATAATCGCAGATTCTGGACATAAAGTATATTTAGTAGAGAGAGAACCTACAATAGGAGGTCATATGGCACTATTTGATAAAACATTTCCCACTCTTGATTGTTCGATTTGTATTCTAGGTCCTTTGATGACGGAGGTAAATGATCATCCTAATATTGAGTTACTAACTTATTCTACAGTTGAAAAAGTTGATGGATATATTGGAAATTTTAAAATAACAATAAAGAAAAACCCTCGCTTCATAAAAGAAGATGATTGTGTAGGATGTTTCGATATATGCCGAGACGTATGTCCAATAGATATAGAAGATACATTTTTTCCAAGAAAAGCTATAGATGTTCCATACCCTCAAGCAATACCATTATATCCTAATATTTTAGAAGAATATTGTATTGGGTGTAAAGTATGTGCTCAAGCATGCGATAGAGACGCAATAGATTTCGATCAAAAACCAGAGATGTTTGAAATAAAAGTAGGATCTATTATTGTTGCAACTGGTCTAAAGACGTTTGACCCTTCACTACTTGGAGAATATAGTTTTTTAAAGCATCAAGATATTATAACTACAATGCAAGTTGAGAGATTGCTTAACAATGATGGTCCTACTCACGGAAAGGTTTTAATGCCTTCAAGTGGTAAACACCCAAGGAAAGTTTCCTTTATTTTATGTGTTGGTTCTCGCAATAAACAAATTCATCGAGAATATTGCAGTCAGGTATGTTGTAATGAGGCAATTAAACAAGCCATATTAATTAAAAAAGAACATCCTGGAACTAAAGTTAATATTTATTATAATGATATTAGAGCTATGGGCAAAAATTGTGAAGAATTTTATAATAGAGCTCGTGAAACTTTCGGAATCAGATTCATAAAAAGTAATATCTCAGCAGTGTTAAAAAGTGATACATCAGATGAATTAGTGGTTCGCGGAGAGGATGTAATTGAAGATAGGTTATTTGAGAACAAAACGGATTTAGTAGTTTTAGCAGTAGGTATTGAACCTTCAAACGGCACTGACGAATTAAGTAAAATTTTGAACATTTCCCAGGATCCTAATGGTTTTTTATTAGAAAAACATTTAAAAGTTCGACCTTCAGAAACTTCAGTAAGTGGAATTTATTTGGCTGGTGCAATACAAGGACCAAAGGACATTCCAACTAGTATCGCTCAAGCAGAAAGTGCTGCTGCAAAAGCAATATCCCTTATATCTAAGGGAAAAATTGAATTAGATCCCTATATAGTTTATTTTGATCCAGAGAAATGTGATTTATGTAGATTATGTGAAGATATTTGCATGTATAATGCCTTGAAAATCGAAAATAAAGAATTAAAGATCACTCAAGCAAATTGTTCTGGATGTGGTGCTTGTGCTGCAATGTGCCATTATGATGCTTTATATATTCCTGGATTTTCAAAATCCCAGATATCCGTTCAAATTCAATCAATATTAAACCAAAAAAGTGAATCTCCTTTAATTGTAGCATTTTTATGTAATTGGTGTTCTTACATTGGGGCGGATCTTGCTGGTACAAGCAAATTAAACTACCCTACAAATATAAGAACAATCCATGTCATATGTACAGCAATGCTCAATCCTTCTTTGGTATTTGAAAGCTTTTTTTATGGCGCAGATGGAGTTTTAATCGCCGGTTGTTATCCACAAGATTGTCATTATCAAGATGGATTTATTAAAGCAACATCTCGATATGAAAGTATGAAAGACATGTTGATAGAAACAGGTATTAATGAGAATCGAGTTAAAATTATTAGTATTGCTGCTGGTGAAGGTGAAAAATTCGCAATAAATATTAAAAAATTTAAAGATGAGCTAGATAAATTAGGACCTATTAAACCTGATGAATATATAAAACCTGCCACATCAAAAAAAAAAGCAATAAAAAAAGCTAAGTTAGATGAAATTTAATTGATACTTCAATTAAAGATTTAAATATAATTAATTAAAATTTCTATTGGGTACAAATATTAATTTTTTATTTTTGTTTCTCTTATAAATCTTATTAATAGTAATTATTATAAATATATGAAATCTTATTCGTGAATCATATATGAAAATACGAGCAATCACCATTGGGCAAATAGTACCTTTCTTATATAAGAATGAAACAATCTTATCATTCATGCAACAAAATCTTGAGAATTTTTCTAATTTTAATGACGAAATAATTAGTGAGTTTGAAGACATTAATATCCCTGTTCAAACAAAACGTTTTTGCTCTCAACCTCTTTTTAGTTATGACAATAGATTGTTTTATGAAAAAAATTTGAAAGAAACTTTGGTTGATATAGACAACCAATTGAAGTTCTTGCAAGATATGTTTAAAGATTATGAATTTGATTATTTTGCTTGTTGTATGATGCTAGCAAATCAAATTCAAGAATTAGGAATTTTTGAAAAACTTTTGTTAGGTGAAGTGCCCCAGTTTATTAAAAATACAGATATTTTTTTTACTTCATTACCAGTTGCATCAACAAAAGAAGGAATTAATATTACCGCTATAAAATCTGGTGCCAAAATAATAAAGCAACTCTCTGAACCAGATCCATTTAAAAATTTAAATTTTTGCGTGTCTACCAATGTAGGTCCAAATTTTCCATTCTTTCCAGCAGCATATCATTTTTCAGATAAGCCAGTATTTTCTCTAGCATTAGAAATGGCAGATGAAGTGGTAAGCGCCATTGAAGAGTCTAATGGTTTAAAGGAAGCTCAATTTAGTTTATTAGCAAAGTTTAATCAAATTTATGATGAAATCACTAAGATTTGTGAAAAACTTGGACGTAATTTTGAAATTGATTTTAAAGGGATAGATTTTTCTCCTGCTCCCTTTCCTGAAATAAACAAGAGTATTGGAACAGCTATAGAAAAGTTAGGTTTTGAGTATTTTGGAGCTGTTGGTACACTTACAGGAGTCGCTTTAATTAAAAATTCTATACCCGTTGATAAAGAGAAAGTTATAGGTTTTTCTGGTTTTATGCAACCAGTTTTAGAAGATTATACTTTATCTAAAAGATTATCTGAAGATAAATTTAATCTTGATTCGCTTTTATTGTATTCTACTATGTGTGGCACGGGTTTGGATGTTGTTCCATTACCAGGAGATATAACTGAACAAGAATTATTTTATATTTTATTAGATTTATGTACTATTTCAGTGAGGTTGAATAAACCATTAACCGCACGTCTTATGCCAATACCAGGAAGAAATGTAGGAGATCAAATTGAATTTGACTTTGAATATTTTGCGCCTTCAAAGATTATTGATTTTAGGAGATTATCTGGCGAAAATAAAAATGACTTATTTAATAGGAATGAAAAATTTTTCAATTTTCTGTAATAAGATTTTTTTAGATGGTTTGAATACTTATTCTTAGAAAAGGAAACAATATAATTTAAGATAAGTTCGTGTTTTTTTAAATGGATGAGAAGAGGAAAAACAAGACTTTATTGTTCTTCAATGAAGCTATAGAATATTTTGATAAATTTTCTACTCAAGATATCTTAGTAAATGGACGCATTAACGAAAATAATTTCAATGCAAATTTCTTAAGAGATGCAATGTTAAACGAGTTGAATAATTTAAAAAATATTATTGAAAATAATCCAGATTTAAAAGTAGAAGCATTATCGGAAGCTGAGAAGGAAGCTTTTTACAAGTTTATTAAATTTTATAGAATATGTCCTATTTGTGGGAATCAAAATCATTATTTTAACTTGAAACAATTATTTTTTGATGAAAACAAAAAGGTTCTAATAGAAGATTTAATAAAATTCATGAATGTTAAGAATAAAAAATTTAGAAATTATAATCTAAATTTTGGGATACCTTGTTGTGACTGCTATAAGAAAATGATGAATAAATAATGGATTATTTTAAATAATCTACTACTTGTCCACTTTGAGTTATTTCATAATATATTTCATCTTCATTTTCGATTTTTTTAATACAAAAAGCTTTTAATAAGTAATCCATGTTGTAATTGAATGAAAATTCATCATTGATGATATTCTTACCTAAGAGCATTTTAAAAAGATTGTTTTTAGAAATTCTTTTTGCGTTATTGACTATGATTAATATTTCGCGTCGAATTGGATGATTTACAGCCTTAAGATAAAGGGAGTGCAGGTAATTAGTGCCCTCTACGGTCTTGCTAAATTCTTCCATTGAGTTATAATTCTTAAAATCGAATTCATCAGGCATGTATGAGTAAAGCATTTAAAAGAAATAAGTTTTACCTTAAAAGATTATAAGATAAAACAATTTCTTAAAAAAAATATGTTTGGGGTTTATAAATAGAGGTGTAAAAATATTTGATGAGTATAATAGGATAGATATTTTCAAAAATAGGGAACAAAATGGAAAAAACTAAACTAATGGAAATAGAAAAATCCAAAATACTAAATGGGGCAAAAATTAAACCCATCAGCAATAAAAAGAAAGTAGCTGATAAAATAGAAAGCTTATGGAATAATAATTCTTCACAAGAGAGAACCCAAAAAAGCCAAAGCAAAAAATTAACAATAAAATTAGAGACTTCAGGCAATGAAAGAAGAAAAATTTCGTTAAAATTAGAAAGTAGCAACTCTAGTATTCATTCCAATAATTATAATCTCATATCTGATCTTCTAAAAGAATTCTTTAGTAGAAATAATAATTGAGAAAAATATTTTATCATTAGATAAGACCAAATCTCATTTAGGCTTTTTAGAAAATTTGAAAGAAAAATATTTTATTTTGGCAATCTTATTTTTTCATTAATTTTAATTAAAAATTAATTAAACCTGATGAAAAAAAAATGAATTTTGAAGAAATTAAGTCTTTACTTGGACCAGAAGCCGATAACCTTTTAAATCACAAATGTACAGGAATTCCAAAGGAAATGATCCATCCTCCTGGTCCTGATTATATTGAAAGAATTATAGAGCACACAGATCGCAATAATTTAGTGCTCAATAATATGCAGCGATTATTTAATCAGATTGGAAGATTAGCAGGAACCGGATATCTCTCAATTTTACCTGTTGATCAAGGAATTGAACATAGTGCCTCAGCTAGTTTTGCGGTTAATCCGTCATACTTCGATCCTGAGAACATTATTAAATTGGCAATTAATGGCGGATGTAGTGCTGTAGCTTCAACTCTTGGTGTTTTAGGATCAGTTTCTAGACGTTATGCACATAAGATTCCATTTGTAGTGAAGATTAATCACAATGAGCTCCTTACTAAACCTAATTTATCTGATCAAACTCTTTGGGCTAATGTCGACCAAGCTTGGGATATGGGAGCGGCTGCCATTGGAGCAACAATATATTTTGGCTCATCAAATTCACGACGCCAAATCCAGGAAATCAGTGAAGCTTTCAAATATGCTCACGAATTAGGTCTTGTTTGTATTCTTTGGACTTACTTAAGAAATCCCGAATTTATTAAAGAAGGAAAAGATTATCACACCGCAAATGATTTAGAAAGTCAAGCAAACTATCTCGGAGTAACAATCGAAGCTGATATTATAAAACAAAAGTTATCTACACTCAATCGAGGCTTTCTTGATTTAAATTTTGGAAAAACAGATAAATTGGTTTATGAAAAGTTAGCAATTGATCATCCAATTGAGTGGAATCGTTATCAAGTAGCAAACTGTTATATGGGACGAGTAGGTCTTATAAATTCTGGTGGAGAATCTGGTGGTAATGATCTTCAAGATGCTGTTACTGCTGCTGTAATTAACAAACGTTCAGGAGGAATGGGATTAATTCTTGGTCGTAAGGCTTTTAAAAAATCTACTCCTGAAGGAATAAGAATCTTAAATGCGGTACAAGATGTTTATTTAAGCAAGGAGATAACACTAGCATAATAAATTTTTTTATCTATTTTTTCTTTTTTACTTTCAATTTAAACTAAAATTATAGAAATTAATTATTATAATCAAGTTAAAGGATAAATTTTTCTTAAGATAATTATGGGAAAAGATAAGAACTTTAACTAAATAAATCTGTGATATAAGTCTATTCTTCTTTACTAGGAATTTTAGGCAATTGTCTCCTACCAGAAATTTTAGGTTTTGTTTGTTTTTCCTCACTTTGTTCTTCTCCTGTACCCGTTTTTTTCGGAGTTGTTTTCATTGAAGCAGGTTTAGGTGGCATTGGAGTCATTGAAGGCTTCTTTTTTGGGGCAGTTTTCTTGGTAGGTGGTTTTGGGGCCGGTTTCTTTTTTAGGGCAGCTTTCTTAGTAGGTGGTTTTGGGACTGGCTTCTTTTTTAGGGCAGCTTTCTTCTCAGGTGGTTTTGATTTCTCTTCTTTTTCCAATACCTCAACGGCTTCGACAATACCCTTTTTTTGATCGAAGTAAACTCTTAATATATGATTATCTAATTCCATCATTCCTTTTGGAACTTTTTTAACTGATTCCCATTCAGTTTCCTCAACATCTTTGCCAAAAACTTTTGCTGTTTTTGAAACAGCAGCGAAAAGAGTGTTCCCTAAAATTAAATTAAGTCTTTTGTAATTATTAGGAACTTCAATCTTAAGAATTTTTTCTTTAATTTTTTGGTTTTCTTCATCTGATAATCTCAGCTGCTTGCTGATTGCAGGCGGTTTGATCATGCTCGGTTCCTTTAATGGAGCTTTACTTCTTGCCGAAGGCACGTGTGCTTTCAATGAAGATACTACAACATCTCCACTTATATCCTGCAATGCTGGTGAAAAATATTCCTCTTCTGTTCCCGCTTTAGCTGCTTTTTGATCTCTTGCAATAATGCCGGTTTTAGCCATTCTTTCGCGTTCAATATTGCGTACATATCGCATATCGGGCAATGTCTCAGTTATTTCCATTGGTTCTAGTTGAAAAGCGTCCAAAAATTCTGTTGGTTCATCGCCTGCATCAACTGAAACAATCTTGCAACGATGATACCTAGAATCCATTCTAAGTTCTTCTTGTAAAGCTGTAGCTACTCTAGAACTTATAAATCGTTTTCTAACTGGTGATTTTGGTCCTTTCCAAATGAAGATTCTTCTTAAATCTTCCCTTACTATTACAAGTACTTGTTCTGGAAGTAAATTTGATTGAAGTTCTTCTTCTTTAATGTCTGCTTTTTTCCTTTCTCCAGAATCATCCAATTTATAAACCAAGAAAGTCTCGTATTCTGTCATTTTCAATCAATGGGAAATTTATTCAATAATGTTTTTATTTTGATGTTATTTGTTAGGTTTTTGTAAAAAAATTTGAATTTTCCAATCGAATATTCTCATTTAAAGAAAATATTAAATTACCTTTTAATTCTTTTATAAAAATTTTGCTTTTAAAATTTTTATATAACAAAAATCCTTTCCAATAAAAATTTATAGTGCAAAATAAGGTGGCTTAAAAGTCGTGTAGCATTATATCAATTGAAAAAACAAATCCAACTAGAATTCTTCTGTCAGTTTCATTATTAAGTATTTTAATAACATATTTATCTTGAAGATCTAATGTAACACCATTAAATGCGTCTTGCAATTTGTCTGCTTTCTCAATTTCCGCAATTACTTTCCCGGACATATCTGAGACTTTATAACTCCAACTCATAAAATTTCCCTGTGCTTCATATAATCGAGTACCACTAGAATCAACTAAAAAAATTTTTGGCTTAAAAGCCGATAATATTTTTTTCTTTATCCTTGCGATGAGATTTCCTTGAGGATCTTTTAAATCCTGAGCACCACGAGTAGACAAAATCTTAGACTGAATTGCTAATGCCATTGTACCATCTACTTCAAGCAATTCTATCCCACGCTTGATACCTGAGAGTACTTTTTTAATGTTCCCTATTAATTGGTTTTTTTCATCTAAGATTTTTGTGCTACCATTATGCCAATATTTCTCACTTAGGATGTAAAAATTTCGATCAATATCAAATAATAAAACCGGTGCGGTTACTCCTTTTATAATTTCTTTTTTGGTGCTTTTTATTTTGGAGACTAATCTGGCACCACATTTTTCGCATATAGCTTGATTTGGGTCTATTATTTCCGCCCCACAATTAGCACATTCCATTTTATCACTTATCTCTCACTTATCTATTCTAAAAATAGTGACCTACTTTAAAAAAATTTAGGGAAATGAGATGATTATTTTTTTCTCATAAAAATGTTTTAATTGAATAAGGATTATCTATTATTAATATAAAACAAATAAGAAAGCAGAATGTCAAGTGCAAGCATTCCAAAATTACTAAAACTAAAAGATTATATTACCCTTGTAGGAACGAGTCTGGGTCTAATTGCTTTAATATGTGCAATTAAAGGTACACGAGAATTCCTTTCCTTAGGATTTTTTCTTATTTCTATATCTTTGGGTACCGATTTGATAGATGGTTATATCGCTCGAAAGACAAAGACCGTAAATGAAATGGGTAGAGAATTAGACTCTTTAAGTGATTCTTTAACATTTGGCATAGCTCCAGCAGTTTTAACCTTCCAAGCTTTTAAAATGGGAGAAATTTATGATGTCATCATTATTATAGGTTCCATATGTTTTGCTTTAGGAGCAATTCTTAGATTAGCACGATTCAACATTTCTAAAATTCCAGGATATACTGGAGTACCTACTCCTTTAAGTGCTTTATTAATGATAACATTTTTCTATGCAAATTATTTCTTTGCATTTGGAATGGGGGGTAATACTTATTCATTTGTAGCTATATCATCTTATTTAGTACCCGGTTTCATGATCTTATTTGGTTGGTTTAACATAACGACATATATCAGGTTTGGTGAGAAAGATAAGATACTTTACATTATTGCCATAATTTTTGCCCCAATCTTTTCAACAATAGGTATTATTGGATTATTGAATCCAAATTTAACAATTTCGATGGTTATTTCGATTTTCTTTTTATCTATTTTTACCGTAGGGCATATAATCATTATTCGAGGTTTCTTTTTAAACCGTTTAATAAAAAAGAAGCTATCACATCCTCAAAATGAATAAAGTCAAAAATTTAAAAATCAAATAATTTCCAAGAAATTACTTCTTAAAGAAATTACATCCTAAAGCAATTTAAAGCAGTTTTTTCTTCCAGACTTCAATTTCTTCTTTAATTTCGTTTTTATCTTGCTCTTCTAATATTGAATCCTTCTCTTTATATTTATTTATCATGCTTCTTAATCTATGCAAGGTTACAGAAAATCCAACATTTTCTAAAACCAAATCAGCCACTTTTTGCAATTCACGGCTAAAATCTTCGCCTTTGAATCCATCTAACTTTTGAATTAAGTTATTAAAAGCATTATTAATTAAGATAGCTGCTTCATCTCCTGCCTTTGGAGCAGTAGTAGGTGAAAATTTAATTTTTTCCTGTAATTTTTGTGTTAATTCAGTTATTTGTTCTTTTAGTTTAGGGGGACTTGAGGGTGTTGTTTCTAGAGTTTTGCTAGGTACTTCTTTAATTTTTGGAGTTGTTACTTCTTGAAATTCTTTAGGCATAATAGCTTCAAGCTGAGATTTGGGAGAAGTTATGGGCTTGATTGTTTTTAGGGTTGGTGATGTAGGAGCTTTAGCTTTTTGAGAAGCATAAAATGTGTCTAGATATGCTTCTTCCCATATATTTTGTACAACGGGATCTAATAATTCTACTAATGGTTTTGCATTACAAGCTATTCCTATAAAGTTGTTTAATGGTTCTGTTGCATCACTTTGAATAACTCCAATCGCAACTTGGTCATCATCACCTTTTAAAGCGATTAAGTTATAATTTTCAAAATTTTTATATGTTAAGGTACTAATCGTCTTGAACTCTTTAACAAGACTATTTGTATGTGGTTCTGAAGAAGCGAGTCTTATCTTTAAGTTTCTGGAAAGATTTTCAAATTGTTCTATTGCCAAATGATTTTCAAGTTTTGGAACTATAATCGTTAAATTTTCCTGAGAAGTTGCAATGAATTTTTGAATTTCTTCATTTATTTTAGTAATGCTGTTTATTATCCAAATATTATTAATTACTAATTTATCAGTAGATATTATCTCATGAAAATACTTTTTCATTACATTTTCAATCGGCTTATTCAAACCCGCAACTTCATTAATGGAACTTTGAATAACTTCATTTAAACTTTCTGCAACTTTAATTTCAAGATTTTTCATGTTTGCAAATAAGTCTTCTTCGTTCTCTTTTAATAATTCTTGAATGCTATTCATCTTTGTCTCAAAGTTATTTAACATGTTAAGTAAAACCATTTTAAAATCATTGCGGTATTGGAAGATTTCTTCCATTATCTTATCTGTTTTATTGTTAGTTTCTTCGAACTTCTGTTCAATTATTTCATATAAATTATTTGAAAAATCTTTTACAACCTTATCCAATTCCTTTTTAAAAATTTGTTCGACAATTGACAATATCTCCTTTTTGTATTTCTTGAATTCTAAAGCTTCAATGTCCTTCACTATATCTATTTTAATTTTTGTTATTGTTTTCAATAAACTAGCAAATTCTGTTTGCGTAATGGTTTTAATTTGTTGCCAAAGAGTAGAGATTTCCTCCCTTATCTTCTTCAAATCTTCCATTCCTTCAACTATATCCTCTATTTCTTGTTTCTGAATGATGTCATCCTCTTCAATATCCTTCTTAAATTCCTGAAAAGTATCTAAGATCTCATCCAATTTAATGGTTTCATCACGCTTAAAAATCTGATTTATTGAACTAATCATTAATTCTTGGATTGAGTTCTTTATAGTGGACAAGTTTACGTCGATATTTTCATAATAATTTAAAACTGGAAGAATTGGAGGAATTGTAAAATAATGCATTAGAATTTCGGGCTTTTTTGGAGGTAATTGAATTAACAATCCTCCGTTTACAAGTTGATTCAAACTCTCTTCAAATTCATCAAGAGATGCTTTAGGAACTATTGAATATAATTCATAATACGTGAGCGGAAATTTGCCTAATGTTTTTAGGTAAATCTCAATTGAATGCTCTGAAAGTTGTAATTTTCTCAAGAAATCTTCCATCTTATCGTCACCAACTTATTACACATATTTAGAATATTTTTATAAATTTATAAGCCATTTGAATTTTTATTAATATTTGTTTTATAAAAAATATTTAAGGGGATTCTATTATTATGATTAATGATAAAAAAAGAGATACTTGAAATTGAATATTAAGGTGTGAGAAAATTGATGGAAGATATTTATTTCTACTTGGATTTAACAAAGGATCTATTGAAAAAAAAGGAAATAATCAAGTCTATTAAGTATTACATTGAAGAAAAGAATAAAGTTAATATAAAGGGATATTATTCTCTCCTTATTTTCCAAGAAGAAGGTAATCCAATATTCATAACGGATAAAAAGGATGCTGGAATTATTGTTAACTCTATTGAAGAAAACTGGAAATTTAGACCAAAAAACCAGAGCTTTTTTGAAAATGGCTTATTCTATATTTTTTCTTACATAGCTGAAACTGTAAGAAAAAAGTCAAAATTCAACAGGATTATAGTTATAACAGATACGCCTTCCGATTTGTCGGATGAATATCAAGAAGCTTTATTTAATTTAGTATCAAAAATAAAGAATTTTCCGACCTTTATCGATATTATTAGAGTATCGGAAAAAGAAGAACGGTTTTTTAGTGATGATGTAAAATTAAACGTTTTAGCATCAGATACTCGAGGAGGCATCTTTTATATCAAAGATAAAAAAGGATTTTCTGATGTAATTAAGAAATTAGTTAAAACAAAACAATTTGTAAGTACATTTGTCGATAAACCAGATCGCATTAAAATAAGTAACGAAGATTATGCATTTTACAATCAATTAGCTAAATCCTTAAAAAAATCAGAAGAAATGGAAAAGTTAGTCTGTCATTTTTGCCAAGAAGAAATTTGTCCCGTATGTGCGGATGTTTACGACATTCCAGTAGTTTGTGAAGATTGTAATGCAAGTTTTCACAATTGTTGTATTACGAATTACACTATTAATCATAACATCGGAATTCCAAATATCCTACGTTGCCCTTCTTGCGATGTTCTTCTCAAAATAGATGAAGATGAGATTATTGAAATATCTGGCGAAGTTGAAGTAAGCACCGTGAAGGAATACATGGCAAAACAAGTGCTTGAAGAAACCCCAGAAAAAGTTCCTCAAGAGGAAAGGGACTATATTTCAGGTTCAGAAGTAGAGCAAATAGATAATTGGCAAGAAGAACCTGTACCAACTCTAGACGAGGTTCCTGCTGAAAGAAAGCCAATTAAGACTATTAGAATAGGAGGATTTTTTGGAAAAGCATATACTGTTAAGAAGGATGGAGAAAAAATTGTTTACGAAAGAGTCACAAAAAAGACTACGTTTAAACCAATTATTATAGAGGGAGAGAAAGAACCTGAGAAACTAAAAGTTGCAAGCCCCTTTACTAAAGAAAGTTCTGAAAAAGCAAAAAAAACGCCAAGTTTTAGAATTTGTCCTCAGTGTGGAGCTCAAATAATTTCTAGTCAGCAAGTAAGATGTTCTAAATGTGGATATAGATTATAATGATCTTTTAATAATAAACTATTAAAACTTATTTTGTTAAATGAAATATAATAGATTTCAGAAATATAAATAAAAATAAATAAAAATTCTAATATTATTTCTTTATAGTTTTTACGATATTTACCGACTAACTTAAACAGAGTTTTTGGTGCAAAGATGTTATCAAGATCAGATTCCTTGAATTCAGAGGAATTTATATTTTACATTGATTTAATTTCTGATTTTTTAAAGAAAAAGTCATTAGTGAAAGCCATCAATGCGTTTATAAAAGAAAAAGATAAATTCAATGCTTTAAGTTCATATGGGGTAGTCATCTTTCAGAAAGATGACAATCCTGTGAGTGAATATGACTTAAAAGATTCAGAATCCGTTTTAAATGCAATTAGTAATGCTTGGGATACCCGTGAAGTTGAAAAAAGTTATTTAGAAAATGGTTTATATGAAATTCTTGCATATATTTTTATAAAAAGTAGAGAAGCTAGAAAGAATTATCGCGTAATAATTATTTCGGATACACCTAGTAAATTACCGGAGGATTATTACAATGCTCTATATGATTTATTAATCAAAGCAAAAAAATTTTCAGCTTTTATTGACATAATTCGCGTTGGAAATGAACAATTTTACGAAGACGATGTAAAACTTAAGGTAATTTCGAGTGAAACTCATGGAGGCATGTTTTATTGCCAAGATGAAAAGTTAATACAAAATATTCTAGGATCTTTAGTTCAAAATAAAAAAGAATTCAAAGTTATTAAATCTGAAGAAATAGAACAAATTTTAGAGGCTGACAAGATATTTTATGAACGTTTGGCAGTAGATCTAATCACTCTTTCTGCTGATGATGAAGAAATATGTACTATTTGTGAACAGGAACTATGTCCAATTTGTGAAGCTCATTCTGATGAAATACATAAATGCTTCAATTGCAATGCTAAATTTCATAATTGTTGTGGAGCAAAATACTCCCTTGCTAAAAATATTGGTTTTAAACACATTTTTTGCTGCCCACAATGCGAGACGTTATTAAAATTGGATGAAGAATTCGTTGATATGATATATGAGGAAGAACAAGAAGAAGAATTAGCAGATATTGAAATTAGTGAAAGTGCTTTAGAAAAACCGTATAAAGAATATTATGAACAAGGAGAAATTATCGAAGAGACTGATTTTCAGGAACAAACTATTGAAGAATCAGAAGATATTTATGGAGAAGAACCAGAGCTCCCTCCATCCCCTCCAACTGATACCACTAAAAAAGTCAAGGTTGGCGGATTTTTTGGTAAGGAGATTGAAATAAAATTGAAAAAGGAGTTAAAACCAACATCAGAAGCTCAAATGGCTATTAAAGAACCTGAAAAACCTGTTTCCATAACCGCATTAAAACCACCAAGAAAAAGAGGAACACAAACAGTAAAATTGTGCAAAATATGTGGCGCTACACTCCAAAATTTGCCAAATTGCCCTATATGTGGAGCAAAGGTAGACTAAGTGCTCTAATTGAATAATTAAAAAACACCAAAAAAAAAATTAAGTAAAAACCAAGTCTAAAATAACTGATTCATAACTTAATGATTTAAACTTCTAAATCTTCAACAATAATAACTCCAGAAACTTCAATTTCTTTTACAGCCCTGAAGTTTTTTCTCATTTTTCTTGCATATTCTTTTAAATAAAATAAAATTTTCTCTATTTTCTCTCGTTGAAAATCGGATAAGCTAAAACTGAAATTTTTTTGAGAATCTTTACCGATGAAATTTATTTCATAAATGTGAAATGGTTTTATATCAAATTTTTTTAAAATAATTTCAATCTTTTTAAATTCAGGCCAAGATATGCGAAAGTAAGAAATTTTAGGAAAGAAGAATTCAATTTCTTTATCTGAAATTGAAAACATCCTAATTTTACTAGGCGACTTAAATATATAATAACAAATCAATATAAAAATAATTAATATGAAGGACCCTAAGGAAATTCCTATAAACAATTGGGGGAAAAAAAATGCTATAATGCCATTCACTATTGCTAAAATAACAATAATGATGAAAAAGGTTGAACAAGAAAAAGAAAGTAAGTTGAAATTTTCTCCCGAATAATCTATAATTTCGATCTTTTTAGGTTCCATTTGATTTAGCTTACAATTCTCAAATTCAAATCTAAATTTTAATATACTTCAATGTCATATAAATATTCTTTAATAATTTAGAAACATTACTAAGCTTTTAAATCCACAAAAAGAATTTAAAATCATAATAGATACCCATAAAGTAAAAAAGTTTGATGAGTTAAATGTTTATAAAACAAGAATTAGACACATTTCAAAAAAATAGACCTATTTCTAAAGAACTTTGGCAAAAAGCACTTACATTTTTGCCAGGTGGGATTTCTCACAATATCAGAACATTTGGGCTACCTCTGATTGGAGCATTTCCAGTTTTCATTAATTCTGCTAGTGGACCATATCTCAAATATATTGATTAATTTAAATAAGTTTACATTTAAACTTTAATGAAAAATTTTGCAAAAGTTCTGATATTAATCCAATTTAGAACTTCAATTAATAAAGATAGTGAATAAAATGAAAATTATGATTCGGGATATGATTGAGGAGGATGAATATTATGTTGGAACATGCACTCAGGTTAATGAAAATAACATCGAACGTGAAATGTCTGCTCCTCGGAGAATATCATGGCTTAAATCTATGGAAAAATTTGGATTGAAGGTTAGAGTTGCTCTTTTGGATGGTGATCACGCGGTTTTTCTATATCTTATGCCCATAGAAATAAATCCGTGGCAATTCCAAGGTAAAGATTTAATGGTATTTCCCTGTTTAGTGTCACATTCAAAA
>CAYZTE010000022.1:0-23632 GCA_964481225.1 uncultured archaeon
ATCAATATGAAGATTAATTTTTTTAAAAAAATAAAGAAAATATCTAAATAATTAAGTTCTAAAAACGATAGCAGGATCGATTCTATTTACTTTTCTTATTGATACTAATGAGGCTAGAACACCAAGTCCGACAGTCAATCCATATAATGTAAATGTATATAGTAAATTTAGCTCAACTGGCATTCTAGTAAGGCTTGAAACAAATTCATAAATAAAAAGAAAGTGATTCTAGTATATCTTTTCTATTTAATAGAACTTCAAATTATTATTGTTACTCAAACGAATTTTAATTCACTCTATCTTGTCTAAGACAATATCTTTTCCTAATTCTGCTGATTTAATTGCTGCTAAATTAAATTTTAATATATTTTTTGCAAGTTCACCCGAAAGAATAGGTTTTTTATTATTTTTCACGGCATCTATAAAATAATTTGTAGCATTAATAAAACTATATTTCCAGTCTTTTTCAAAATCATTGTAAGTCTCAACTTTTCCATCTCTAATTATTACAATAGGGGCAAATATCTCTGATTGAGACATTTTGTTGCCCATCGAGGTACCTTGATTAATTTTCATTATTCCTCGACTTGCGATAATTTCAATAAATTCATCAACAGGATAATATTTAGAATCTGAGAAATCCATTTCTGGCATTAAAACAAACACCATGTTCCCATATTGAGGAACAATATGCTCTTTACTTTGTTTATATTTAAACATTACATGAGCAGGAGCGTCTAATCCTTCATAATTATCTGTCCAAGCGAATACTTTTTCGATTTCTTCTTTAAAGAACCACCGTGCTAAGGAAAAAGCATGCCACCCATTATCTAATAAAACTCGAGAACCTGCTTTTCTTCCCCCCACTTTTAAGGGGTCTTTTCTCCATTCTTCTGCGCTTTCTGGAATTTTCCAACCACCTTTAACACCCATAGCCGTTTTGATACGAATAGATGAAAGATCTCCGATATAATCAGTATCCAATAATTCTTTTGCCTTCATTATGTGAGAAGCAAATACAAAATTTTCATAAATTGAGAGAATTGATCCTGATTTTTTACACGCGTCAATCATCATATCAGCTTCTTCTAAAGTTAACGCCATGGGCTTTTGAACCGAAATTCCTCTTATTCTTTTTTGAGCAGCATGAATAGTTGCATCAGCATGAAGATGATGGGGTAAGAGGATCTCAACGAGATCTAAATCCTCTTTATCTAGCATTTCCTTATAATCAGAGTAAATTGGAATATTCTCATCTAAGTTAAATTTTTCAATTTTTTGCTTAGCTTTTTCTACAGTTCTATTGCATAAACAAGTGATCTCCACATCACTTCGATTTAGATACCCTAAGATATTTAAATCAAAAATGACACCAGTTCCGATAATGCCGACTTTTAACATGAAATATTCCAAATTGCTATAATTAATTAAATTTATATAATTTCTATGGGTAAATATAGTTATCTAAAGCAGAATTTAAAGAAAATACTAAAAAATAACATGGAGAATCATTCAGAGGATTAAATGGAGTTGATATCTTTTAAAAAAGAAAAAATTGAAGTTAAAGATGGAGTACTAAATCTAGCATCAAAAGGAATAAAAGATATTTCCGAGATCAAAGTATTGGATACTCTTACTACAATTGGGAGGATTAAATAATGGATTTGCTAATCTACCCCAAAAATTCGTAAAATACTGCCGTCAAAAAATGAATAGGTAATCAAATATGATTGATGAATTTATTCAATTTCTTAAATCCTTTTTTGAAACGAGTGAACTTAATCGTATTCATATAAATTATGGTGGAGGTAGAATCTTCTCTAATCCTAAAGTTGGAATTGCTCGGGGTGATGATCCTATTTTTCAGAAATTTAAAGAGGTGGTAGGTCCAGAACACTTAACTCCTCTTGAATTATGGTTATCAGAAGGTCAAGAAAATTTATCACCTTCAAATCTACGCATTATTTCAATAATATTTCCATTTGTGGATAAGATACGTGATGAAAGTAAAAATATTATAAAATTTCCAAAAGTAATATTACCTGCTGAAATTTATTCAGTAGGACGTAATTATGCAAATATTTTTAAAAAGGAAACATGTAGACAAGCTATTAAATTTTTTGAGAGAAGAGGTTATAAAGCAGTAGCTGGAATGTTAAGTGAATCATTTACTATAATTGCTAAAGGAAGATTTTATTCTACTTGGTCAGAACGTCATACTGCATTTGCCACAGGCTTAGGGACGTTTAGTTTACATGAAGGTTTAATTACTGAGGTTGGTTGTAATATTAGATTAGCTTCCGTTGTAACTAATGCACCTCTCAAAATTACTCCACGAAAGAGCGACAATCCATATGGAAATTGCTTATATTATTCAAAAGGTAATTGTAGAAAGTGTGAAGAGAGATGTCCTGGTAATGCAATTGATGAAAATGGTCATGACAAAAATAAATGCTATGAATATGGTCAAAAAGTAGCAAGAAGAATAATTGCACGTATTGGTCCAATTTTGAAACCCCACGTCCGTCGCGTTAACGGAAAACTGAGACCCGCCACTTTTCCTGTTGGATGTGCATTTTGTCAATTTGGAGTTCCCTGCATGGATAGAAATCCAATAGCAGAAATGTGAAAGTAATATATGGATGTTCTTATTGATTAATTTTAAATAATGTCTATTTGTAAAATAATTAATCATGTCAATTCAGAAAGAAGAATTGGATCCCAGAAAAGCTTATGAGAGAGCTTTATATTATGCCTGTGGATTTTCATATAAGGATTTACTAAAACCTAAGATTGCTATTGTTAATTCATGGAATGAGATTAACCCAGGACACATTCATTTACAGAAATTGGCGAATATCGTTAAAGAAGAAATTAGAAAAGCTGGAGGAACACCAATGGAATTCAATACAATTGCAATCTGTGATGGGATTGCTAATTCGGGAAATTTCTCAAAATTTGTATTACCATCTCGAGATATCATTGCCTCATCTATTGAATGTACAATAAAAGCCTACAACTTCGACGGGATGGTCATGTTATGTTCGTGTGACAAAATAATTCCAGGGATGCTCTTAGCAGCAGCACGTTGTAATATTCCTTCAATCTTCTTAACAGGAGGAATTATGGAACCAAAACACTTTGAAGATGGTCCATTAAAAGGTAAAACATATGTAACAAGTGATATTAAGGAGGCTATTGGAGAATACAAAGCTGGAAGATTAAGTAAAAAAGAATTTTTTCTAATTGAATCACAAACATGTTGTTCACCTGGTGCTTGTAATATGATGGGAACTGCAAACACAATGGCTTGTATTGTTGAAGCAATGGGTCTTTCTTTACCTGGATGTTCCACAATGGGCGCAATTAATAAAGAAAGAGAAGAACTATGCAAACAAACTGGTCGAATTATATTGGAATTAGTTAAAAACGATGTGAAAGCATTGGACATTATTACACATAAATCCATAGAAAATGCCATCAAAGTAGCCTTATCCTTTGGTGGTTCTACAAATATGATATTACATATGTGCACTTTGTCTTATGAGATAGGAGGATCCTTAAACCATTTTGATATTGACAATCTTAGTAAATCAATACCATTGCTAGCGAAATTCAAACCAGCATCAGAATATAATTTAACTGAATTTCACGAAGCTGGAGGCGTTGGCATTTTAATGAAAAAATTATCTCACGTTCTAGACTTATCCACAAAAACTGTTTTAGGATTAATGCTGAAAGATTACTTAAATCCTATTGAAATTAAAGATTATCAAATAATTCGAAATTTTGAAGATCCAATAGCTATAGAAGGAGGAATTGCAATCTTAACAGGGAATTTAGCACCTGATGGAGCAATTATAAAACAAAGCGCTGTAAATCCCAAAATGAGACATCATAAAGGTCCTGCTAAAGTGTTTGAGTGTGAAGAAGATGTTAGAGATGCCTTAATTAAAGGTCTTGTAAAGGAAGGAGACATTTTAGTAATAAAGTATGAAGGCCCTAAAGGTTCACCTGGAATGAGAGAATTATCAATTCCAGCAGCATTATTAGTTGGAATGGATTTAGGTGATTCAGTTGCTATGATAACTGACGGTAGATATTCTGGTGCCACAAGAGGTCTATGTATTGGACATGTTTGCCCAGAAGCATACGATGGAGGCCCTATAGCTATTGTTCAAAATGGAGATGAAATAGAAATCGATATTGATAGTCGTAAATTAAATCTATTAATCCCGCAAGAAGTAATAGAAAATAGATTAAAAGAATGGAAAAAACCAGATCCAAAAGTAAAATCTGGATATTTAAATCTTTATAGGAAAATTGTAAGTTCTGCTAAAGTTGGAGCTTATTTAAAATAAAAAATTTTTATTACATACTATGATAGATGAGAAACGGATTTTAGAAAACCTAAAAACATTTTCCTTTCCAAGATTATCCGGTACTGAATTTGAGAAAAAAAGTTTTGATATCGCTAAAGAAAAAATAGAAAATTTAAATCTTATTCCAAATGTTCAAGAATTCCATTTCAGTACATTTTATTCAAGAATTTATCCAAAAATATCTTTAACTCTATTATTTTGGCTTCATTTAGTTTTATTTTTGAAAATTCACATAATTTTTACATATATAAATTTAGTTTTAGTTTTATTCTTCCTTTTTCTTCTAATTATTATTACGAGGAATCCAGAAAAAATTAAAATAGGAAGAAAATTATATTCTCAAAATATATTCGTAAAACAATCTCTAAAATCTGCGGAGAAGAACACTAAGGATGTAGAAAAAATTGAAGAACAGGATAAAAATAAAAATATTCTTCTTTTTTCTCATTTAGACTCAAAAGGGCAAGTATTTTCTGTGAAATTTCGTATATTATTCTACTATATATGGATTTTTAGTTTTGGTGTTGGTTTGCTTGTTAATATCATAAATTCAAATTTCATACTAAATTCAATCCTCTTACTTTTTATTTTAGGTGTTTTAGTTCTAAGCATAAATGGATTAACAACTATATTGATCCTACTAAACACAACAGATAACAAATCTAAGGGCGCAATAGATAATGCCTCTGGAATATCAATTGTTATGGAATTACTGTATTATTATTCCAATCCAGATAATAGGTTAATCAATTATAATTTATGGTTTGTTTTTACAGGAGCAGAAGAATCCGGGACAATGGGAGTTAGAAATTTTTATAAATATATAAAAAATTTTGATAGAGAGAAAAACTATATCATCAATTTTGATTCAATTGCGAAGAAAGCTATCTTGTATAACCATGGTCTCATTAATAATAAAAATTTTAAATCTATTAGTTTTATTTTAAAAAATAGGGATCTGATGAATATAGTAAATGCAAAGAGAATTTATATCGGTACATATAGTGATGGATTATTTCTTCTAAATAAAAAGTTCCAAGGTCTTGGCAATGGAGACAAAAGTTCATATAATTATATACATTCAATCAATGATGATATTGACAAAGTAGATACATCAGTTTTGAAAAAAATCTGCCATTTTTATACAATCCTATTAAATGAAATTGATTCCTCAATTGAATAATTAATTTGAAAGTGTTGATTAGTAATCAAATTCAATAATAAAGATTTGGGAGTAGTTGTTACTCCTCCTAAAACAGCAGAATATATTGTTTCTCGATTAGGACAAATTAGAAATGGGCAAAAAGTTTTAGATCCTTGCGTCGGACCTGGTATCTTTATTGAAAAGTTATTAGAAGTTGGAGTTGATAAGAGTCGAATACTCGCTTTTGATTTAAATCCGAGCTTTAAAAGCAAAATTGATAAGTTAGGAGTTTTCTTTAAAGCACAAGATACCCTTTTATCATTATATCCTCATTCTTATAATGAATTTGATTTTATTGTTGGAAATCCTCCATATCTAAATAAAGCGAGTGCTTACGTACGTAAAAATAAATTAAAATTAAGAAAAATCTATGGAAAGATAAATGCGCATGAAACTTATGCTATGTTTATAGTAAATAGCATTTGGCGACTAAAAGAAGGGGGAAAATTGGGTTTTATAACCAGCGATTCATTCCTAACCTTAAGCACCCATAAAAAACTAAGAAAATTTATCCTTAATAACTGTATAATTAATGAGATTCTTTTGTCACCAAAAAATTTATTTTCTAATCAAAAAGTAAGTACAAGTCCAGTAATTATTATTTTAACAAAATACTCTGGTCAAAAAAATAAAATGATCAGGGAAAACAATGTAATGATGATAATTCCAAGAGTAAATAGCGAGGTTGATTATGAAGCTCCTAGAATTGTTAATGAAATAAAGCAAGTAAAATACAGCTCATTACCATTTAATATATTTTATACTGATGTTGAGGAGGAGGTTATTGAATTATTTGAAAAAGCCCCTAAATTAGAAATTTTTTTGAAAGGTTCTATTGGTATGCACACCCACGACAACAGAAAATATATTGCAGCAGTTGAGGGTACAAATTTAGCTAAGCTTTTTGAAAAGAGAAATTTGAAAATATCAGCTCCAGAGAGAAAATATAAAATCATTAAACGGGAAGCGTTGGATTCGAATAATTGGAAACCATATTTAAAAAGAGGCGGAGCAGATCAATACTATAGACCAATAATAGAAGCACTAGATTGGCGTGAAGAATCAATAAGAAATTATGACATTCCTAAAAATGTGTTATTCGAAAAGGAAGGTATAGTTATAAGTGGTGTAAGTAAAAGGTTAGCAGCACGTTACATGCCAAAAGGATGTTTTTGGGATTCCAATAAAGCAATTGGTTTTATTATTGAAGATAAATCAATTTCACTCCAATATGTGTTAGGATTGCTGAATAGCGCTTTATACAATTACCTTGCTAAGGGGATTTTAAATAATACAAGTAGCATCCAAATTACAGGGATTAATGCTTTACCTTTTATTAACCCAGATAATGAGACTAAAAAAAAAGTTGAAAATTTAGTCAATAAGATAATTGAAAAGAGGAAAGAAGACTTAAATTACAACTACGTTGTAGAACAAAAAGAAATTGATAATAGAATTTTTAATTTTTATAAATACAAGTTCAAATTTTCTGAAAATCTAAGAGAGAAATTAGAAAAAACCTATTCAATTTATAAAGAATAGTAATTAGGTATATCTATGCCTATAATTCATGTAAATGTTTGGAAAGGATTTGGAGAAGAAAGAGTGAAAACAGTTATCAAAAATATAACTAAAGTCTTTGTGGATTTGAATGTCCCCCAACAAGCAGTAGAAGTAATTGTCCATGAAATTCCAAGAACTCATTGGGGAATTGGAGGAGAACCTGCCTCTGAGAAATTTAAAGACCAATATCTAACAGAAGATTAGTAAAAATATAAAAAATTACAACTTTTCTCCTTTAATTTCCTCTTCGTACTTTCTTCTTCGTTCTTCTAGGTACTCCGGGATGGACACATCCCAAAATCCGCAAGCAGGAGTCCCAGTCCAAGGAAATTCTCTCTGTACCTTAATTTCTATAACTACTGGCTTTTTTGATTTACTTGCTTTCTCTAATGCTGGTATAATTTCTTCTTTCTTAGATATTTTTTCAGCATAACACCCAAAAGCTTCGGCGATTTTTACAAAATCAGGAGAGTATGGATTGCCATCTTTATCATAGAAAGCTGTACCGTAACCGCGATCTTCTCCAAAAGTTGCTTGCTGAAGGTCTTTTATTGCAATCCAACCATAGTTATTTAACACAATAAAGTAGATATTATCTAATCCGAGCTGAACAGCAACAGATAATTCGGAAATTGTCATCATAAAATCCCCATCTCCAACTAAAGCAACGATTTGGCGATTTGGCTTACCAATATCTATTGAGCCTAGTTTTGCCCCTATTGCTGCTGGTAGACTATATCCCATAGTAGAAAATCCACCAGCGGTAATACAAGTTTTTGGCTCGTAAAATTCAAGTTCCTGAATAATTTGAGCCTGCACATTACCAGAACTCGTAACCATTACTGCATCTCTGTCAAAAAATTTCCTTATCTCTTTTAATACAGTTGATATCATGACAGGTACTTTAGAGTCATCCCGATGTTTATCTAGGAACTCAAACCATTTTTTCTTCTCTTCTTGTATTTCCTTAAAATAATCCGTTTTTTCATAATCAATTTTATAATCTCCCAACTCATCAATTAGTTGCCTTAAGCATGCTTTAGCATCCCCAACAATACCGACTTTAACTGGGTAATTTTTACCGATTTCGTGATGATCAATATCGATTTGAATCAATTTTGTAGGAGGAATTGAAAAACTCACACCGTCTTTATAAGAACTTGCCGTTTCATCAGCAAATCTACAACCTATCGCAAGTATTACATCAGCTGTAGATGTCATCTTTAATCCAACTGATGTTCCTTTGCTACCAGTAGCCCAACAAAAAAGAGAGTGGTTATTGGGAAATGCATCTTTCGCCATCATCGTTGCTACAACACTAGCACCGATTTTTTCTGCCAATTCTTTGACTTCTTCAAATGCTTCAGCTGTTACAACACCACCTCCTAAAAGTAACACAGGTCTTTTTGCTTCTTTTAATAAATTCACTGCTTTTTGGATTTGTATAGGATCACCAAGAATTAGCCCTGTTGATCTTCTTTCTAATGGCTCAGGAATTTCAACATCATCAGAATTAGATTGGACATCCATAGGAAGATCTATTACAACAGGCCCCCGTCTGCCAGTTGTCATTATGTTGAATGCACGTTGCATAATTGTTGGTAATTGACTCACAGAACTCACCTGCCAGCTACGTTTTACAATAGGTTCTAAAATTCTTGGCATATCTGAGTCCCTTTTTCGTTCGATTTCCTGTAAGACGCCTTTACCTCTCATATGAACGTGTGTATCACCTGTGATGACTAAAACAGGCATACTATCGACAAATGCGTCAGCGAGTCCGATTGCTGTATTTATTGCACCAGGTCCTATTGAAGTGAAAACACAAAGCGGTTGATTTGTGATCCTATAAAAACCTATTGCTATGTGTACAGCACTCATTTCCTGTTTTGACTGAATTAGAATAAGTTTATCTCGATCTTTGAAGAAAGCATCGATTAAGGGCAAATTTCCATGTCCAGGGATACCGATAACGTATTTTACTCCTTCTTTAATTAGGTACTTGGCGATTATTTCGCCTCCTGTATACTTAACCATGTAAATAAATTAAGAACTATTGTTTAGTTTGAAATTATTAGATCTTTATGAGAGAATAAATTAAAACTTTAATTTTTATTAAAAAATTTTCAATAAAGAGTTTGAAAATTCAATATCCCCTCTCTTTTTATAAGGCAAAGATCAAGAGTTAAACATATATACCATATTAAGGTATGTTATTCTAATTAGCTGATTGATAAAGTGCCGTCTACTTTAGAAAAAATTCGTGTCCTGGGAGAAAATTCCAAATATGATATTTGTGCCAGTACTGCTTCCAGTCGTACCGATAAATATCCAAAACTTTTTGGAGATTCAAAAAAATGGATTGGAGCCACGGCAAGTGCCGGGATTTGTCATAGTTATACACCTGATGGTCGATGCATGAGTCTTTTCAAAACCCTATATACTAATAAATGTATCTACAATTGTAAGTATTGCTTTTCTCATAGTTCTAAGCGAAAGATGAGCTTTACACCTGAAGAATATGCTCGAACATTTATGAAACTCTATTCGATGAATGTTGTGGAAGGAGTATTCATTTCATCTGGAGTATGTGGTAGTGCGGATAAAACAACCGAAGAAATGTTGGAAGCAATTCGACTTCTTCGATTCAAATATAACTTTCGTGGATACGTGCATTTTAAATGTTTACCTGGAGTAAGTCAGTATCTACTTAAAGAGGCGATCTCTCTGTCTGATCGTATTTCAATTAATTCTGAAGCTTCTAGTAAAGAACATCTCGCAGAAATCGCAGAGCAGAAAGATTTTAACAAAGATATCATAACACGTCAGCGCTGGTTAAAGCAAATTCGCATTAGACATAATGAAGAAACACTTAAAATCATGAAAGACTTGAAACAAGACAATCAATTAAAATACCAAGAAAAAATGATTAAGGATAGACGAGAAAATGGATATAAAAAATTTCGATGGGATGGTGCTCCAATTCTCAATAGTGGACAAACCACCCAATTTGTTGTTGGAGCTGCAGAAAATGAAACTGATTATGACTTACTTAACCGAATTGATTGGGGATATAAAGAAATTGATCTAAGGCGAGCTTATTTTTCCTCATTCATTCCAATCAAAGGTACACCATTAGAAGGTAAACAAGCAGCTTCACTAGCAAGAGAACATCAATTATATCAAAGTGATTGGTTATTGCGAATCTACCATTATAAACTAAAAGATATGAAAGAAATACTGACCGAAGAGGGTAATTTACCTAAAGGTGATCCAAAAATACACTTAGCAAGACAATATTTCAAAGATCATGGACCCGTGGATCCAAATCAAGCATCTTACAATGATTTAATCCGAGTTCCAGGGATTGGTCCAATTTCTGCTAAGCGGATAATTAATTTGCGATATCGAAAATTTGTTTTTAAACGTCGACAAGATCTAAAATCGGTTGGGGTTGTATTAAAACGGGCTGAGCCATACCTCTTAATAAATGGACAAAATCAAACGACCATTCATGATTTTATCGATCTTGATGATTGTGAAATTTCACAAAGGTAAATCGCATGAGAAAAGTATCAAATGAAAATGATCCATTGGAAGTCGTCGGGTGTGCTAAAGGACATTCACGTGAAGAACTGATTCATAATCTTCCCCGCCATTATAAATTTTCTCCTGCTCTAATCCAACAGATTGAGAAAATTCCAGAAGTAATCCTTCGCAATTCAGGTACCCCACTCGCAAAGAAGGTCAACCGGATGATGCGAGAAGTGTCTACTGAAGCATATCGTGCGAGACAATTTACAAGGACAGAACTAAATAATCGCGGCGTGCTATTCGGAATAGTTTTACTCAAACATCGAGTGATAGATCTTGTATTAGAATATTTTCATAAAAGATGGCCGCGATGTATAATTTGTTTATATAATGAACACACCCATAAAACTTCGATAATAAATGAAAAAGGGATAATTCGGGAGTTTAACTCTTCTTTGAAAAGTGTTGTAGAAAGAGTTAGTAAAGACCGTCCAATTATTCCGTATTTTGATGATATCCAATTTTCTGGTAACGAAATCTTCGAGACTCTATATAGTTCACAGTTTATTTCTGAACGAGAAAATCAAGGCTACTTTAAAAAGATGATTCCTGACAAGTGTTTTGAATTACCCGGGATGAGGGGTGGCGTAGAAAAACGTTTTCGAAATAAGAAGATTAATGATTATTTTTAATTTCATATTATTTTCGCGAATATTTCTTTAGAATATCATTTAACTATTTCTTAACATATCAATAATTCTTTTTATATTTTGATCGATGGTTTTCAATAATTGAATAATCTTTTTTCCTTCCTCTTTAGTTATGACTAATATACCTCTTTCTTTTTCATTTTTTGGTTTAACCTTCATCTTTGACATTAAAGCTATAGGTTGCGAAAAGGGATTTCCCGTTTTTTCAATATTCCTTACATAACGCATATCTTCTAAAACTTCTGTAGCTGGCATTGATTCTAATCCAAATGCAATTAGGAATTCTTGAGCTTCATCCCCTTGATCTACTGATACTATTCTACAGTTCTCTGTTAATTCGTCCCGGAGAGCAATAGCTACTTGCGAACTTATGAATCTTTTCTTTACTGGAGATGCTGAACCTTTCCAAATAAAAATTCTTTTTAAATCTCTTCTTACGATGATAAGAACTTGCTTTGAATGTAAAATGGATTGTAGTGTCTTAGGAGTAATATTTTCAACTAGCGTTCTCACTCCAGTATCTTCTAATTCATAAACTAAAAAATCTCCTAATTCTAGTTCTGACATTTTTATCTAAAGATAAGATATGTAAAAAAATTATATAAGTGTAACTTTTTTGTCTAGTTTTAAATTACTTCTACTCTATTTCAAATTAGTAAATTGAAATATAATTTAAAAAACTAATTTTGGATATTAAATAATCGAAGCAAATACCTCTTTTGCAGTTTTATAAGCTTTGCTCTCATTAGGCAAGTCTAAGAGATTTTCCCCAACTATATTCATTCTATTGATTTCATCGCTGTTTGCAATAAAACCGAGGAGTTTTACATACTCTTTTTCAATGCTAGCTACCTCTTTTTCTAAAATTTCTCTTATCGAGCTCTCTGGAAACCTATTTCCGAGTATCCAGATATTCTCAAACCTTAAATTCACTTCTTTGGTTATTTCTAATATCCGTTTCATAGTATGGATGCCCATTTTGCTCGGATCACTTACAATTACTAAATCTGTGACATTTCTCCCCGTTTTTCGGGCAAAAAATTCTAATCCTGCCGGGGCATCGATGAGTACGATATCATAATTCTTAGAAAGGACGTCAATAATGCGTTTTAGGGCGTTATTAACGCTACAAAAGCACCCCTCACCCTCTCCGCGTCCCATTTCTAAAATATCGAATTCATCCATTTCGATTAACGCGTCAAAGACCTCAGATTCAATAATTTGATCCTTTGACACATCGAGGGGTATTTGCCGTTTCTGGATTTTATTTTTGAGTACTGTCATTTTTCCGCCGATGGTTTCTTTAAAATGGATTTCTTTACCGATGATATCTCCGATATTTGCGTCGGGATCGGCATCAATTACTAAGATGTCGAGATTTTTAAATTTTTCAAGGAGATATTTGAGCATTAATACGAGGAGCGTAGATTTGCCAACCCCGCCCTTTCCAGAAAATGAGATAATTTTTTTCATAAGAATTAACTCGAAACTAGTGTTTAATCTTTATGTAAAGAAAATTGAATTAAGATTAAAAATTTATTATAAATAATTCAAAAGATTAGGAATTATTATTTTAAGAATTGTAGACTTAAATGTTAGAGAAATTAATAATTAATAAATCATCTTCTTGATTGAGGTTGTTGTTCTTGTCTGTATACAGGAACAATTTTAGAAGTAAATTCTTCCAAAGTATGAGGAAACTCGTCTTCACTCGCAATTTTCCCTAATTCTAACATGATTTGCCTTGCCAAGAGCCAGAATGCTAATCCTAAAGCTTTTTTACCTCGATTATTCGCTGGAATTGCAAGATCTATTCCTGTTAGGGTATCATCTGTGTCAAAAAGAGATACTACTGGAATTCTAGCTAATTTAGCTTCTCGTAATATGACTTTATCAGCATGAGGGTCAACAATGACTACTACCGAAGCATCTTTTATGTAAGTATCTATGATGGGATTCGTTAAGCTTCCTGGTATAAAACGTTCTACAACTACTTTACAGCCTAAAACTTGACAGAATTTTTTAACTGGCTCCTTCCCATATCTTCTTACAGAAGTGACTATCACTCGATCACTGCCTTCTTCAATGTATTTGCTCAAGAATTTTGCCGCGATTTTCAAACGCTCGTCAGTTTTTGTCAAGTCAATAACATATAATCCATAATTTGTTTGCCTATAAATAAACCTTCGCGCATCTCCAGTTAATAATTTTGTACCTATATGTATTCCACAACTTAAATAAAGTTGCTTTCTTTCCTCCTCTTTATCAATCAATTCTTCTTTTACTTCAATGCCTGCTTCAATATCTTCTGTATCTAATAACTCAAGCTCTTCTTCTAAATCTAAATCTTCTTCGAAATCAACTTCAAGTTCTTCTTCAAAGTCTTCTAAGATATCTTTTTTTCTTTCTGCTTCCTCTTCTTCCGTCTTTTTCTTCTTTCTTGCCAAGATAATAGCCTTGTTTATTATTTTCTTACATAAAATTTATTAGTCTATCAAAACATTTTAAAAAAACAATGAATATTTGATTAAATACACCATAGCTTTAATATTTTATTGAGGGGTTTTTTCTAAATCCTTAAGAACTAAAGTATTAATATTACAAAATGATTTTAATTATTAATATATCTTATCAATTACAATACTAATATAATAATCTATTTTCTACTGGTTTAAATAATGGCTTCCTATCGATTGATTTTTGGAATCATAATTGGAGTTGTTCTTAGTTTTTTTACTGTATTTTTCTTTAATATGATGAACATTTTGGATCAAATTAAATTATACGCCGAAAATGATCTATTAAGAACATTAGCATTGTTAGTTGGTTCAAATTTTGATTTTGATATGATTTCATTTTTCTTAGGATCCCCGTCTCTCTTTGGTTTTTTTGCACCAGAAATTTTAGCTTGGATCTTCATAGGTTATGTTAGTGGTTCAATAGCTAAAGGACTAAGAAGAGGTATAATTTCGAGTTTATTAGTATGTGTTATAGTTTTATTAATTTGGATTATTTTAAGCATAGTTTCTGGTGAAGATTTAATGGCTCTATTCCAAGGAACACAATTAACTGAAACATTAGGTGGAATGATTAGTGCCTTTTTAGGAGCATTATGCGGTGGACTTATTGGTGGATTAGTAAGTGGCCCTTATGAAGAATTCTATTAATAAGTTGCTAAGTAGAATTTTCAATTTCTTCTTTCTCTTAAAAATTCTATTTACGTTATATCAAAATAGTTAAAATAAGATTTAAGAAACTTTGAATCTTCTAATTAGAACAATTATATATCGAATCATTAATGTTTGGTAATAAATAAAACTTAAAGTTCATTGTTAGATTATAAAATGTAATGGGGAAAAAAGAAGAAGTTTTACCAGATCGGGAATTTGCCTTAGATTTACTAAGAAATTTAAAAATCCAACATTCAGTTAGGCGTCACTCTGAAAAAGTTGCAGATAAGGCGTTAGAGATTGCTAAAAAAATAACAAAAGCCAATGTAGATATGAATTTAATTGAAATTGGTGGAATATTACACGATATAGGAAGAACAAAGACACATGGATTTAAACACGCATTAATTGGAGGGAAAATATTGAGAGAAAGAGGTTTTTCAGATAAACTTGTTAGGATCTGCGAAACTCATATATTAGGGGGATTAGACGAAGAAGACTCGAAAAAATTTGGATTACCTGAAAGAGATTACTTACCATTAACATTAGAAGAAAAGATTATCTGTTTGGCTGATAAACACATGGCTGGGACTAAAGAAGTTTCAATTAAAGAGAGATTTGATAGATGGTTTCAAAAATATGGAAGAAGTAAGATCTTGTTAAAATCTAAGAACCGAATAGAAAGAATTCAAAAAGAAATAGCAAGTTTAATGTAGAAATGCTATTTTTACTAAGTTTTTCGTTGAATGATGTAATATTATATTTTCTGGCATTGTATGACTCAATTTTCCTCGCATTTTAATTGTTGATTTTTACATAAGATTTCATAATCATTATCAAGCATTAAAACTGCTTTTCGAACAATTAAACATGCTTCTAATAATGTTTGAGGATCTACTTTATCGGGAGTATCTACTTTATTATGAGTATATTTACCAGCAGCTATAGAACCAATATCTACTGAATCGTATCCTCTTAGATGGAAAGGGACAGAATCAGTATGTGCACCAGTGGATAAATGAACACCTTTAATAACTACATTTTCTTCAATAGAAGCTTTATCTAAATATTTACTGAGTAAAGGGGCTATTTTCTTTCGTGGTAAAACTCCATAAGATTTCAAATATTCAACTCGACTTCTAGGTTGACCTGCACAAGAAATCATATCTAAATTAATTTGAAAAACTCTCCCTTTTACAAATAGTTCTTCGTGATTATTTACAAAAACTCTTGAGCCCATAGTCCCTAATTCTTCAGCAGAAAATTGGCAGAACCAAATGTTAAAGTTCTCGAGTGGGTGTTCTTTAAAATATTTGCTTAACTCAAAAACAACAGCCATTCCAGAAGCATTATCTAAAGCACCAGGTGACATATTATGCGTGTTTAAAAACATAAGAAAGATATTTGAAATTGAAATTAGAATTGTAAATACCCAAACACCAATCCCTAAAATTAATAAGTTAAATTTTAAAGGTGTATAAGTACGAATAAATAAGGCTATAAAGAAACCTCCAAGAAAAATCCCACTGTATAACCAAACACGATAGAAAAATATTCTCCAATTCGTTTTAAAAGTTTGTGACTTGGAATCTAAATGAGCAGATATTATGATGTTTCCAGCTACTTCACTAGGTATTTGTTTTGCTGGTAATTTTACAAATACATTAGTAGCTGAAATAGTTGTCCCATAATATTCACCCCAAAATCCAGGAATTTCTGGATGTTTTAATCCTTTAATAATGAGTATTATTACAATTGTCATTCCTCCCACTATAAAAATAGTAATAAACAAGTTAATATAAATAAACATTAAAATAAACAATGAGAAAGTTAAGTTGATGACCATTATTAACTTAATTAATGTAGTAGAGTAAAAATCAGAGAATTCGAAGGGTTTTTTTTGTATTTGAGATTCCTTGAATCCAAGATCTTTAAAAGTTCCAATAACGAGTTCAACAGCTTTCTCCTCACCTTCAGTACCTGCTAATCGAGGAAAGCTAAACTTTTGAACGTAGTCAAATAATCTATGATTATCAAATGCATAATTAGGAGTTGAATTATTTTTCTTCAATTTTTATCGAGATTTACCCATAAATTCTAATTAAATTACTCTAATTCATAAAAAAGTAATAAAAATTTATCTTTTATCATTTTAATTTATAACCTAGCCCCTATTTTCGAGTTTTTTCATTATAATTTTTTGAATCTTCTCTTGGACGAATTCTATAATATCATCTGAACTAATTATATAATATCCTTCTTGTTTAGCACGCGTAAGATAAAAATTTCTTACTTTATCTAAGAATGAAGTATCCTCAAATTTTTCTAAATCTTCATCCTCTTTTCTCGCTAAGGCAATTTTCGGGTCGACATCTAAAATTATTGTTATATCAGGTAGCCCTACAAATTTGTTTATTTCTTTAACCCATTCAACGGAAATTTTATCAGATTGTACCGATTGATATACTATTGAAGATTCTAGATATCGATCAGAAATGACGATAAAACCCTCTTCAAGTTTATTCTTTATTTCATTTTTATAATGGAGGTCTCTATCAGCTGCAAATAATAATGCATCTGTTGTAGGTGGAATATCCTTATTTTTTAAAAATTCTCTTATTAATATTCCAATTTTACTGTGTGAAGGTTCTTGTGTCAAATGAACCTTAAAACCTTCATTTTCTAAAAAACCTTTAAGGAGGTGACTGTGAGTTGTAGTTCCCGCCGCATCCCCGCCTTCCAGTACAATAAATAAAGATTTTGGCATCAATTTAATTTTAAAAATAAATTATTTGTTGAAGAAATTTCATATTAGATTTAGTAAATAATTATCAATAAGGACTTATTTTTTTTATTTTTAATCAACTCAGATTATTAAATTTTTAACAAAATAAAGCACAATCTAGTATCTTTATAAATTTTTATAAATGTACAGAAAATTTAAAATGATTAAATTATCTTATTTTAAATGAGAGAAATGGGTAAAAGTTTCGCATATTGTGATAATTGTGAGAAAGAAATTTCAAAACCAAAAAGAAAACGATTGGAAAGTATGCATTACAATGTATGGTTTCTTGTTATATTATCTTCGTTAGGACTTGCTATTATTCCTTTCTTAATTTATCGTTATGCAATCTTGAAAAAAAATCGTTGTCCTAACTGTGACTCTCAGTTAGAATTCTTTGAATCACGTGAAGATATTCCAGAGCCAAAAGCTCAAATTACTCGTATTCTTAAAGCAATAGAAGATGAAAAGAAAGAAAATGAAAAAGAATCCTTTTTTTGTCCATATTGCCAAAAAGAAATGAATGAGCAAGAAGAAATTTGTCCGAACTGTGGAACAAATCTAAAGGAATAAAATAATATAATAATGCTAACATTCATTACTATTATTATTAATAAAAACATTGAAATATGACTACGAAAAATCTTACAGGATTCTGTTCACGATGCAATCAAAATGTATTGCTGAAACGTGAAGACATTGATGTTTGCCTTGCCATGATATTATTAATTTTTACTGCCGGAATTGGTTTAATCATCTATCTTGCTATTCATTATAATAAAGAACCAAACTACTGCGAATATTGTGGAACGAAAATTACTCCTTCACAATTTCAGACATATCAAGAAGAAATTCAACCACAACTTCAGCAAGCACCTCAATTCATACCGGTTGAGGGGGACGAGGAATTTATAGGGGAAATATCTAACTATTGCTCATATTGTGGGGAAAAATTAGAAGTTAGAATAAAGTATTGTCCAAATTGTGGAAGTCAAGTTTAAAATTATTATTTTTTTTATTCTTTATTTTTATTTTTTAGTTCAAAGTAATGAGAAACTCTTCTCTTATTAAAAATTGGACTAAATATGTTTTTAGTATGTCGGAAGAAATACTTTAAATAATTAAAGAAAAAATAATGTAAAAAAAAAATTGGAGATATAATGATGTCAATGATGTATTGCCCCAAATGTGAAAAGAACGTTTACACTAAAAAAATGAAGTTCAATATTGGTATAGCAATAATTTTAGTAATATTTACAGGTGGTATTGGTTTATTGATTTACATGGCAATTTATTTAGATAAGCAGAAGAGATGCATTAATTGCAACGCATTTTGTCAAGATGAAATATCAGATAATCAAACAAATTTAAATTATCAAGTTCAGAAGCAAATTCTAAATGTAGAAAATCAAATAATTGATGATAAAACGAATTTCTGCTATACTTGTGGAGTAACATTAGATGATAGAGCAAGCGCTAAATTCTGTGCATATTGTGGAACCGATATTAAATAAATCTTTTATTTATTTTTCTTTTTTCAAAATTTTCATAAATTCATAGAAATTTTTGTATGAATTCTTAAAATGATCATCTTCTTTAGAATATTCTAATCCTTCAATGAAGATTTCATTAAATCCATACTTATCTCGTTTTTGGATGATTTTTTTATATTGCTTTAGTAAATCTTCAAATAAGTCTAATATTTTATGAAATTCCGGATTATCCATCTGAATTTCTCCAAACATTTCCATTTCTCTTTGAATAATACTTTCTGCAAAGACTTTTTGTAATAGAAAAGTTGTGCCGGTATATCGTGTCAATTCATTTAGAGGTTCATTTGTTCTTTTAAGCAAATTTAAAAATAAGATATTAAACATATGTGGCACTCCTAAGGTTAAAGCAATCATAGAATCATGAATGTCAGGTGTAGTTTCTGTAATAATCAATCCATCTGATCTAAATAAATCAAAGAGCTCATTAATTATGTTGTCATATTGTTCTGTTCCGCCGATTTTTAATGCGATGATAACATAATTTTTCATAGTCTTTATACCAGGACCAAACATTGGATGAATTGATAAGCAGTTTATGGGATAGATCTTATGAACCTCACTTAAAATTTTCTGCGTATCTTGTTTTAGAGAAGTTAGATCAAAAAGTAACGAATTTTTCTTCATCAAAGGTGCGATTTTTTTAATCATCTCCGGAGTAGTGTTAATAGGTATTGAAACGATTACAACATCTGCATTTTCAACACTTTTTTTAAGATCTAACTCATATTCAACTTCTAATTTTTTAGCAACAGCTTTCAGTTTATTTTCATTTCGAGCTAATAATGTGACATTAAATCCATGTTGCTTGAAATATATTCCAAAAACTTGTCCCATACCACCAGAGCCACCAATGATGGTTATGTTTTCACCTAACATTATTTCATCCCAAGAAATTCAACAATTTTATTTTTCATTAAATTAATATTTGGTTTTTTATTAGTCCACCACTCAAAAGCTAAAGCACCTTGATTAACTAACATCTCTAAACCCCCTAGTGTTTTACATCCTTTTTTAGTCGCATCTTTTATTAATTTAGTTTCTAAAGGGTTATAGACTACATCATAAACAATTAAGTCTTCATGCAAAAATTCCATAGGAATTGGTGATTTCTCAACATTAGGATACATCCCTACGGGAGTTGTGTTAATTAAAATGTCAGCTTTCTTAGATTCCTCTTTTAAAACACTATTGCTATTACTTTTTCCTTTAACCTTTATACTAAAATTCTTTTTTATTTCCTTCGCAAGGTTTACCGCTTTTTTTTCTGTTCTATTTGCTATAACTATCTTATCCGCATCTTTAGCCATAACATACGCTAAAGCTCTTGTTGCTCCACCAGCTCCTAAAATTAAGATATTTTTTCCAGAAATTGCATACCCCGCATTTAATAGTGCTTTCATAGCTCCTTCTGCATCTGTATTTCTCCCACTAAGATTTCCATTATCATTTTTTATCGTATTAACCGCGCCTATTTTCTGTGCTATAGGATCATTATCATCTAAATATTTCATGATTTTTTGTTTAAAAGGGAGTGTCACATTAATTCCTATGATATTAAATGCTCTAAATCCCTTCACAGCAAGATTCAGATTATTAGGATGAATGTTAAATGCTAAATAAATATAATCAAGTTTTAGCTCACGTATAACGGCATTATGCATTATTGGACTCATAGAATGTTCAATTGGATACCCAATAACGCAAAGAACTTTTGTATGAGAGGAAACAAAATCATTCTTTAACATATTAAGGAATTACTAACTAATTATATCAATCTATTATCTCATCATTGAAATGACTCTCAAATTCTTTTGATCTAACCTTCGTAGCTTTTTTATATCTGTCAATGCGGTTTTCCCATTTAGCGTCTACATCAAATGCTACTTTCGCAAATTCAATTGATTTAATTGCTTTAGCTAATCCATCTTGATCATCAGGACTATAAATTTTAATTGGATCACCAATAGCAATATTATTTGGAGGAATAAAAGAATTAGCTGGAACAACTGTGTTTGCATGAACAAAAGCTCCTACAGCTACTGCTGCACCAGATTGAATAACAGCACCTTGTAAAATAGTAGCGCCTGTTGCTATATATGAATAAGATTCAACCTTGCATCCAATAAGAGTTGATTGCGGTGAGATAAAGACATGATCTCCAATTATTACAGGGCATTCCTGAGCTCCTGATGCTGTAGCTCTAAGAACAGCATTTTCACATATTATAGAGTATTCGCCAATTTCAATCTTAGAACCCTCTGAATCAAGAATGGAACCAAACATGATCCGTGAATCTTTTCCAATTGAAATTTTCCCTATAATCGTTGCTGTTGGTGCGATAAATACAGAGGAATCCAATTTAGGTTTAAATCCTCGATGTTTTATTATCATCCTTTTTCACCTAATATTGTTTACAGAAATTTTGATTACCAATCAATTCTTCATAATTTAATTGTTTTATATGAAAAAATGAGATTATTTAATTAAATGCTATTTAATATGTTTAAGATTAATAGCAATTTAAAATTATATTACTAAAATAGTAAAAAATAGATTTATAAGGGGAAAATGAAAAAAATTACTCTAAGTCCAAAAATTTCTACTTTTCCAATGCCTACTGCAGTTATTACTGTGGGTACAGGAGAAGAAGCGAATTTAATAACTTTAGCATATGTAGGAAAGGTTTGCGGTGATCCTCCCATTGTTGTTGTTTCTATCCAACCTAAACGACATTCATATCAATTGATTGAAAAGTATAGTGAATTTGTGATTAATTATCCAACAATAAAACAATTAAAAGAAACGGATTATTGCGGTACGCGCTCTGGAAGAGATGTCAATAAATGGAACGAGTTAAACTTAACAAGAGAAGAATCTTCAGAAGTAAAAGTCCCTATGATAAAAGAGTTTCCATGGAATATGGAATGTAAAGTAATAAATAAAATAGAATTAGGATCACATGTGTGTTATTTTGGTAAAGTAGTAGCAACACATTCAGATCCTAAGTATGTTAAAACAGATTCTTTAGATCCAGAAAAATTTAATTTTCCAGCATATATAGCAGGTAATTACCTTGAACTAAAAAAAGGTTTTTTAGAAAAACATGGATTTTCATTAGAATTATCTCCGTAAAGAACATTAATAGTACAATAAATAAGATAATGAAAGTAATTCAATATGCCTAAAGATTCCATTGCTCTTATTGGTTTTATGGCCACTGGAAAGACAACGTTAGGAAAAGCATTAGTAGAGTATCTTGGTAATGATTACACATTTATAGAAACAGATCAACTTATAGTTCAAGAAGCTGGTAAGCTAATTCCTAGAATTTTTGCTGAGGAGGGAGAAAGTAAATTTAGAGAATATGAAATTTCTGTATGCGAAACAGTTTCTAAATTACATAAAGTGGTTATTTCATGTGGAGGTGGAGTAGTTTTGAATAGAGTCAATATTGAAAATTTAAAGAAAAATTGTCATATTGTCTTATTAAAGGCGATTCCAGAGGAAATTTACAAAAGGATATCAGAAAACGGAAAAGAAACAAGGCCTGTTATTAACAAGGAAGATCCTAAAAGAGAAATAGAAGAACTTCTGGATTTTCGAAAGCCATATTATGATACAGCAGCGGAGATTATTATTGATACTACTGAAAAAAAGATACAAAATATTGTTAGAGAGATTGTTATAAAAACCCAATTAAAAACCTAAATTTAAATTTATTCACTTTACTAAATATTTAAAATTTTTTATAACAGAGTTAAGGTAATATGACAGAATTTAAAAGAGTTAAATGTCCCCAATGCGGCAATGAGAATCCACGCATACTTCATGAAGAACCTGATAAGAATAATGTACTTTACTACAGTATAGGTAAAGCTATTTCAGCCTACCGCTGAAGCAGGGCACTCCGGTTTATGTTAAGAATATGAAGTGTGGAGGATGCGGAAATCTTTTCAAAAAGGATTAAACGATCAAAGAAAATTATAATTATTTTATTTTTCTTATTTTTTTAATTTTGATATATTATTATTAAATAGAAAATTTTTAGTAATAGTACCAGCTAATACTTTAATTTATTTAATCCTTCTTTTGATTCTAATTATCACATTAAGGATAAAACAATTTTATTCTGCGCTTTTAACATATCTTCCATGATAAGCTCCATAGCTTCTTTAATATCTGGATTACTTTCAGGAATACTGCGCTTAGCATTCACACTTGCCATTAAAACTTCATTTAATCCGCGTAAGATCATATCAGGGCTATAGAAGGGACGGCGTGACGCCCACCATTGCTGACAGCTGTGGATTCCCCGATCCAATAAATTTCTTGCATTATCAAATATCCTTTTCTTCTCCTCATTCATACCATCCCTATATTTAGCTGCTAAATGAATCAAGGTAAGGGCATACATGAAAAATCTATGTTGTTCTATGTGAATTTCGTTATTAGGGTCAAACCAAAGCGGAAATGGGATGTCACTAACGATATCGTAGGGCATTGTCGACCAACTGGAATCCCGTGGAACTTGAGTTAATCCTTTAGGAAACCTATCAACTATTTCTGAAATTGTACATATTTTCACGTCATTTCGATGTGGTAAGGCGCCAAATAATGGTATGAGAAAATCTTTAATCGCATGCTTTACATGGTGCCCAAATGTCTCGCCATCCATAGCAAGTATAACATAGTAATCTTCGGAAGTGTGTTTATAATACAATCGAGTAATAA
>CAYZTE010000023.1:0-22096 GCA_964481225.1 uncultured archaeon
TACAAAAAAAATTACAATCAAATCAAGATTATCGAAGGCACTTTCTGACCTATTTATTATGGTTAACAAAAATCGTGTTTAGATTAGTTTCTGATATGTGGGAAATGAAAAACCTTCCAAAATTATATGCAACTATTCTTAAGGATTTAAAAAATTACTTTTTTAATGATGAGATCATCAATGAGAACCATATAAACAATAGGAGTCACTCCTTTTCAACTAGGGTTAATTCTCTTACCACAATGGATCTTCTAAATGCTTTGAGGAATGAAATAGAAGAGTTCATACCAACGACTATGATAATTGATGGGAGGAAAGTACAAATGTTTCACAACGGTCAGTTATCTTGGAATAAATTAAGCTTGATTTTATGCAAATATGGGCATCGTTTAGCAAGAATCATTCGAAATGTAAGAAATAATCCAGAGTATAAAATTGCTTTAGATGAACTAAACAAGTGGGAAGACAATATAAGAACACTATTTGGAATTAAAGTTGATAGCTCTATCAATTTAATAGAAACATATCGAAATTCAAATGAAGATTTACCTGTTTCTTCGGAATTTAAAGTTTTAAATTTTCATCCAAACCTTCGTATGGATTATTTTGAAGAAATTGATACAAAAGAAAAAGCATATTGGTTGGGATTTTTATGGGCTGATGTTTATATTGGAAATAGATCTGATATATCCCTTGAATTAAGCAAAAAAGATGAATTATTGATTGATAGATTTATTAATGCTCTTGGTTTAGATCCTAGTTTTAAGGACGAATTCCAATATCAGAGAAAGACTGGTATTAAATCTTATATTAGAATTCGATTTAAATGTCCTAAAATGAAATCAGACTTATTAAACTTGGGATATAAACCCCCTAAGCTTAAGCAAACCCAATTTCCATTTTTAGATTCTCGAGAGTTAGATTTAGCTTTTCTTTTAGGTTTTTTTGATGGTGAAGGTAAAGAAGGAACTACCAATCTTCATTTGGGAAGTAAAAAGATTTTAGACCAAATTAAAGAGAAGTTCGATATCCCTCATGATGTTTACCCTGATAAAGAAGGTTATTGGTATCTTAGCTTAGGCGGTAAATTATTCAATGAAATGATGGATAATTATAATTATAGCTTAGGGAGAAAAAGGAGAACTTTTAGAGTATCGTTAAGAGAAACTTTTGAAGAGAGCATTACAAAAGAAGAGCTACAAGAAATGATTTGGACTGTTCCGATGAAAGAAATATGTCAGAAATATGGTGTATATAGCAGAATTGTTGTTAATTTATGTGATAAATGGAATATAGAGAGACCTCCATCTCATTATTGGCATAAAAAAAAAAATAAAAAAAATAAAAGTTAAAGTCCTTTAGGACTTTGTTGGTATATCTCATAGGCTTCGTCAACAGAGGCGTTATTATGAACAATGGCTCTAACAGCTTTGATCATTCCTATAGGGCTGTCAGATTGAAAAATATTTCTTCCCATATATATGCCTATAATTGAAACATTCAATTATAGTCTACACCGACAGCTCCCTTGTCCACAGCATTCTTGCCCATTTGTAGGGCATCTCTCTCATCGATTTTCTTCCCTCCTGCGATAACAATTGGCGCAGGGCAGATGCTAGTTACTTCTTCGAAGTTTTCGCAATAATATGTTTTTACAAAGGTAGCACCCATCTCTGCAGCCATTCTACTCGCCATCCCAAGATAGCGGGCATCTCTAACCATCTCTCTTCCTACCGCAGTAACTGCTAATGTAGGAATACCATATTGCTGACCCCAATTTACAAGTTTTGATAAATTCATTAATGTTTGTTTTTCGTATTCTCCTCCAACAAAGATCGAACATGTTATAGCTGATACATTTAATCTTAATGCATCATCAACAGTTACATTGATTTCTTCATTTGAAAGCTCCTTAAGCATGCTTGCCCCAGCAGACACTCTCAAAACAATTGGAATATTAATTTCAGAAGGCACACAATTTCTAAGCATGCCACGAGTTAGCATTAAAGCATCAGCATATTCAAATAAAGGTGCCATATCCGAAAAGCATTTTAATTGACCAGGTATATTTCCAAAATAACCGTGATCTATAGCCAACATGACACACCTTCCGGTCTTAGGCTTAATAATTCTATTAAACCTGTTTTGAAAGCCCCAATCACCCACTACAACCATTTTTAGTTCCCTTAATATATTTTTGATTATATTTTTAAATTCCTTTTTTAAATTAATTAATGATCTTTATTTTATTTTTTCTATAAAAAATAGATAATTAAAATCAATAAAGACTGATCAAATTAAACCTAAAAATTCCTCTACTTTATTTTTTATTTTTGAAGCTATTTTTACCGAAATGTTTTGTTTAATATATTCCTTAATTAAATTCAAACGATAATTACTAATTTTCTTTGTTTTAAGCTTTTTAGAAATTTCTTCAATTAAATCATCATCATAAATTTCTTTAATATCTTCGAGTATAGTTATGGAATGAATAACCTCATTTATAAACCTCGAAATATCTTGCTGAAGAAGTTTTAATTGTTCTTGTTCATCAATTATTTCTAGGGCTCTTTTTATAATTCCCTCTTCAAACTTTAACTTTTCACTCCAAGGAGTTTGAAAAATGTGTTGATTTGTATCCATTATCAATGCATTCTTTTCCTTAACTTTAATTTTGCTTATATTGGGCGCCTCTAGTAAATGAATCGTTTTATTTCCTCTAAGATTCTCTGGTAATATTAAATCACCAACTGAATTCAATAAATCTTCACTAAATTCAAATTTTTTATCTTTTATGATATAAGCAGGATAATTGAATACTTTTGTATGTATTAGACAAAAAATTCCGTATATCCCAAATATTTGAATTAAAGTTCTGAGATTTAATCTTCTTTCACCCTCCATCTCAGCTTCAGGAGCTAATGTGACCATTTGAATGTCGATTTTTTCATAGCCTCGAATAATTCCTTTCGTATCTACAAATACTATAAATTGATGATCGGTACACACTGCATTGATTGGTACTTGAATTTTTACCGTACCAAATTTTTTTTGAGTGAAAATGGCTTCTGGAATATTAATATTTTTCAACGTTCCACAAGAAGGACATGCGACTTCAAGTACCTTAAATGTTTCCATCATTTTGCAATTTATCTAATTTGTTACTATACTAATAATAAATACACCGACTCAACATAAAAATTTTAACAATTTTTTGGTCATATATGGATAACGCTTGGAAAGTGTCATATATAAAAGTAAATAATTAAACTTCTAATTGAAGGGTATTGATAAAACTATTTTTAGATTGTATCTTTTGAAATATATTAAATGTTTTTTTAAAAAATAATTAGAAAAACCATGAAAATTGAGATTTCTAAAGAAGATTCAAAATACTTGTATAATTTCGTTCAACAAATTATATCTGAAGTCGGACCAAGAATGCCTTGTAGCTTGCAAGAGGCTAAGGCAGCTGAAATTATAAAGAATGAGCTTGAAAAATCATGTGATGAGGTTTCAGTAGAAGATTTTAGCTGTCATCCAAAAGCATTTTTAGGCTGGATTAAAATTGGTATGATCTTAGTCGTAATTTCACTCTTACTATACTTTCTTAACCCATTATTAACAGATTATATCTGGTTGTTGATAATAGCGATTATTTCCTTTCTTCTTATACTTTTACCATTTTTAATAATGTGGGAAGAATTTTTTAATTAAAAGGAATTTATTGACATATTATTTCGTAAGAAATCCTCTCAAAACGTAATAGGTAAGTTTAAACCAGAAGGAGAGGTGAATAAAATCATCATTTTTTCAAGTCATATGGATTCTGCTATTGAATTCAAACTATTGAAACTTTTAGGATGGAAATTTATACCTATTATATTTGGAGGTATTATTATTATGTTAATGTGGTTAGTTCTATCATTTCTACATTTAATCTTTATTTTGATTGGTTTAATAACCCTAAAGGCAATTTTTCTTAATGTAATGATCTGGATTCTTATTATAGGAAGTCCATGTGTTATAGGACTATATTTTTTTGTACCATTAGGAGATAAGGGGAATGTCGTACCAGGTGCTGTAGATAATCTAAGTAGTTGCTCAGTAGTTCAAGGAATTGGACGATATTTAAAAAAACATAGGGATATAATCCCAGATAACACTGAAATAAGATTAATAAGTTTTGGGTGCGAAGAAGCTGGTTTAAGAGGCGCATATCGGTACGTAGCAGCTCATCTTGAAGAATTAAAAAAAAATGACGCATATGTTATAAATATGGATGGTCTGGAGGCTCCTGATCACTTCAAGATTATAGAATTCGAACCAACTACAAGAACTTGGCACTCAGAAGAAGTTATTCAAAAGCTATTAAAGGCAACAGAATTAGTTGGTGTTAAAGCAAAGCGATTTGGTGCAGGAAAATTAGAAAAAACATTAGGTCGTTTAAGTGGTGGTTCTGATGCCGCAGCATTTTCAAAGGCAGGTATTAAAGCAGGATTTTTAAATTCAGCGCATTGGAAGACACGTTCACGCTATTATCATCAGTCTACAGATACATTTGATAAAATCATACCTGGAACTTTAGAACACGCATTACGTGTCTGTATTGCTTTTCTAATGAATGAAAAAAATATCAATAATCAATAGATATAATCATCTTTTTCTTAAAGGCATTCCAGATAAACTTCCCGTAAAATTTCCCTTATTATAGGCAAGCACTCCATTTACAAAAACATATTCAACACCTTCGGAATATAATCGTGGATTTTCATATGTTGCTTTATCGATTATTTTATCTGCATCAAATATGGTGATATCCCCCCAATATCCCTCTTTAAGTAAGCCACGATCTTTTAATCCTAATTTCTGTGCAGGAAAGGAAGTCATTTTTCTAATTGCATCATGTAAAGTAAGTAATTTTTCTTCACGGACATATTTTCCTAATACTTGAGTAAAAGTACCATTACAGTAAGGATTTGGAAAAACATCAGAATTTTCTGGTATTATTAGCCCATCAGAGGCAATCATAGAAAGTGGATGCACAATTGTTACAATATTATCTTCAGCAGTTATTGAAAGGTATGTTGCGTTTACAGCACCATTTTGATCTATTAAAATTTCAATAATCGCTTCTCTTGGATCAATTTGTTTCTCTAATGAAATTTGGTATACGTGTTTACCGTTATATTCTTTATTTTTAGGAGCATTTATGTATACCTTCACCCAATCTTTTTCTTCCTTGATATTCAAAAAACTGCCAGCGATCACACTCATCTCTCGAAGTATCTTACTTTTTAATTCATTGTCGTTTTTAGAATTTTTTAAAATATCTATCGCACGAGGAATGTCTACTCTTTCATTTGATTGGTAAATCCAAGGCGGTACCATTGCAAACAAGAAAGTATAATTTGATGCGTGAGGAAATACATCAAAGGTTACATCTAAACCCTCTTTACGGGCTCTCTCGACAATCTTACAAGCCTTTCTGATATCTCCTGGCCAAAATCCAAAGGGTTTAAAATGAGAAATTTCTACTGGTATCCCGGTTCTAGCAATCTTAACTGTTTCTTTCGTAGCCCTTACTAATCCGCTTCCAAATCCGCGAAAGTGAGTAGTATAAATTCCATCATATTCACTAACAACTTTACAGAGCTCAATAATTTCATCAGTTTGCGCAAAAGAACCTGGGGGATAATCTAAACCTGTAGACATGCCGAATGCCCCCTGTTCCATTTGTTCTCTTAGGATATTTTTCATTCTTTTCAATTCTTCAGAATTTGGTGCTCTTTTGTCTAAACCAAGGGCTAAAATCCTTATCATCGAATGACCTACTAAAGGAACAATATTAATTGGAATTCTTTTTTGCTTTAAATCATCTAAATATTCATCTAATTTGAAATATATCTTATATTTATCTCCAAATGAAAGCAGAGACCTATGCATATCATAAATTTCATCCCCAGCTCTCTCTGGATCGGTTGGTGTCATTGAAAATCCACAATTTCCAACAACATGAGTAGTTACTCCTTGTGTCAATACATTCTCACCACGACTTAAAAAAATTGTTTGATCTGAATGCGTATGGATATCAATAAAACCAGGTGAAATAATTAAACCTGAAGCATCAAGTACCTCATCAATATCTTCATTTCTGATGCTTCGGGCAATTTCATTAATTTTACTATTTTCAATTAATAAATCTGCCTTAAACCACGGATTTCCTGTTCCATCAATTATTTTTCCATTCTTAATTAAAACAGACTTCAATTTAGATTTTTGTTCACTCATAACTAAATTAAATTGTTTATTTTTTTATTTTTTACTCCTTTTTTTTATATTTATATATTGAATTTTTCCTCTTGGTTAGCAAGAAAAATAATAAAATTGTGCAATACAATTTTTTTTAAAAAATAGAAAAATTTAATTCTAACAAACAATCTCAAGCGACTCCTTCTTTATCAAAAGGCGCATTTATAACCTTGAATTCTTTATCTATAAAATGAAATCCGTATAAAAAGCAGATTTGAGTAATACAAATGGAAAAAAATACTATTTAATTGTATTATTACTAGCGGTCCCGTTTTTTACAATTAGGTTTGTTATGAGGATAATAAGAATCATTGGAATAACGCCAACACCAAATATTGCAAATAAAGCTGCATTGAGATTGTTTGGAAACCAGGTACTTAAAAATAGTTTGCCCATAGAATCTATTAAATAATGAGTTATTATACAAGCAAGTAAACTTTTAGTTTTGATGTACATGTAAGCAAAAGCAATTCCTAAGCAACTGGCATATACTACCTGTAAAAGAGTTGAGTACAAATCAAATCCCGCCAATAAATTGGTAAGATGGAACAGACCGAAAAAAATACCATTGAGAATTATCGAGGTCCTCTGTGAATATCTTTTTAATTGCAAATTTAAAATTACTCCTCTAAAAGCTATTTCTTCCCATATTCCAGGTATAAGCATGTAAACAAATACAAACCATCCTAAAAAGTATGGGAAAGTGATTTGAGGGTTTGGGTTATCAAAATACCAAGGATAATGCACGTATCTCCCAAAAATAAATCCTAAAGATGATACTGTTAAACTAAAAATGAAAAAACTTCCAATCCCGAGCAAAACATCTCGCCACGAAGACTTACTTGTACTCAAGCCAATTGTTTGACGATAATCTTTAAACGATTCTTTTTTCGGAAGCTTCAATCCCCTAGGAACCACGACGAGCCATAAGAGCGCCGTTAAGCCAAAAATTACAAAGAAATCAATAAACAAAACTCCAATAAAAGAGAGGTTTAAAACTAGGGGTAATAGTAATAATTCAATAGGTAACACCAAAAACCCGAACATAAAGTATAAAAGCATTAGAATCAAAGTTCCAATATTTATTTTTTCTCTTAAAAAACCTCCCGTAACATAATAAGGCAATTTTTCAGCTTTTGGAAACATTCTGGCGAATACAAATATTAAGCTTGATAATCCAATGATTCCAATAATCGATATAAATAGTAACGCAATTGTTATGCCAACATTATAAATCAAGATACCACCAATAATCAAAATAATTGCATATAATCCTATTTCCGAGAAAATCATGAGTATCCACTTTTCTACTTTATGCTCTTTCTTTAATTCCTCTATTATATATTTGTATTTCATCTTTCCAAAAAGCTGAATTTTCATCTCGAATATGAATAACAAAAGCGTCCACGCTATGGGTAATGTGATCAAAAACAGCAACAATACCATGATAGAATTTGTAATAAACGTGAGAACAATAGATATAAGAGTGAGTGAAGAGCCTTGAATTGCTGACATTAGAATTATTTTGGCTTTGGCTTGATCTCGAGGGATTACTGGTAATGAAGCTATGGTAGATGACCCCGATTCTTCAATATTTAAGAATCCTACAATTAACATGGGAGGAATGAATAGATACACTCCTAGAATGATCGACCATAAAATTAGTATGCCCTCTATTGAAGTAACTTCCCCTATAATCGGTGCTTGCATGGTTAAAACTAATATTAGAGGATAAACTATTGGCATGAATATGAACATAAAAGATTGTAAATCACGGGTTGTTGATACCAGATCTTTACGTAAATAAGCTTTAATAGGTGAAGATGGTTCTATCTCAACTTCAACCTCTTTTTCATGTATTTCTTCAATTTTTACTTCTGACGAAATTGTGCTATGAAGAGCTCGTTGTGCAATTCTAAATAACCCTAAAGTTATTAATGCATATAAAGCGAAACCAATAAGAGTACTCAGTAATAACTCTAACGGAACTTGATCTGGAGTGGTACTCCACGAGATTAAAAATCCAGGAGCAAAAGGATATGGAATTAAGCTAAAAATAATATTGACAATCGTAGAAGGCTCTTTGGTGGTAAAGATACGCAAAAGTACATCTATTGAACTAAAACCCCAATTAAGAACGAATCCAGTTCCAAAGGCAATAATAAAGTACCCCAGCATGGTTATTATCCGAGCTAAATTCGCTTTTTTTGACTTGCCCTTAGACTCTGAAAATACGAAACTTATTTTTTCTCCAATAATAACAAGTAAACTAAAACTGAAGACAACGTTAAGAATTGATGAAAAAAGAGATGTAAGGAAAATCAGAACATTTTGAGTTCCAATTAACATTATTATTGGAAACGCAGCAATTAATATTATAAGTGCAATATCTAGATTACGGAAAAGGGTCATGAATCCAATTTTTTTCAAATCTTTTTTGGAAAATGGGAGTGTCTGCAACCACTTAAATGCATTCCCTGACATGAAGGAACTGGTTGAAATCATCCCTAAAAGTATCATGTATAAAATTGTCATTACGAAATAAATCCCAAAAAGGAAAGATGATACAAATAAAATCGCATTTATGGTATGTGTACCATTTTGGAGATGAGTTGCAATTTCAAAATAAGTAACTAAAGGTAAGACTGGCAAAAAAACGAACATAAAGGCTAACACGCCTTTAAGAACTATAAATTGATATTTAGTATGGTTTTTATTTTTTTTTAATTTCTCAATAAATCTTGCTTGGTGTGCTCCTGCCGATGCAATTTGAGCATCCATTAATACTTCATACGTAGGGTATTTTGCAAGTGAGTAAAAAGATTTACGCTTTTTTTCTTCCATTTTATTTACCCTATTGATTTTTCTTCTTAAATGAAGCTCTTAATTTTTTAATAATCTCATTTACGGAAGTATCTTGTTCAGTTAGGCGCAAAAAGACATCTTCTAAACTCGCTCCTACTTTATCTGCTTGTTGGCGTAGTTCCTCAATTGTTCCAATTCCTACCATTTTACCTTTATTTATAATCCCAATACGATCGCATAAATCCTGTGCTATTTCCATGATGTGCGTGGAAAAAAGAACCGACCCACCCTGTTGAGTATGTAGTTCCAATATTGACTTTACAACCTTCACGGATTTCGCATCAAGCCCAGCTAAGGGTTCATCAAAAATTAGCAAATCTGGTTCGTGAAGTATGGCAGCAATTATTTGCAGCTTTTGTTTATTACCATGGGATAAAGTGGCAATTAATTGATCATAATATTCATCTGCTTCCAAGCTTTCTAAATATTCTTTAGCAAGCTTAGTAGTTTTAATTGGATCTAATTCCCTAACTGAGGCAATAAAATTATACAAATCCTTTGGTGTTAAAGATTTGAATATTAGAGGGTCTTCGGAAACATATCCTATACGACGTTTGATTTGAACTTCATCCCGTTCAGGATTTAATCCGAAAATGTTCATTTCTCCTTCATTTGGCTCAAGGAGTCCCAGAAGAAGTTTGATCGTAGTGGTTTTTCCGGCACCATTTGGTCCTAAAAGGCCAAATACTTCTCCTTGACGAACATCAAAGGAGATACCATTTACGGCTTTTATTTCTCCAAAAAACTTTTTTAGGTCATTAACGACTATTACTTTTTTATTAATCATTATCTTTCACAAAATATTGCCAAAAGGAACATCTTATAAGTTTAATAATTAAATAAATTACTACTATTTTCTTAATATATTTTTCTATATATTCTTATATACCGTATTATTTAAATGTTTTGAATTGATCGGAAATATCAAGATGAAATGCTCTTTTAGCATTCTAAAAGCATCTTAAAGTATATATATAGATATATATATTATAATCATTGGGAAATCTTTGTTTTATAGAAAATACAAGATTCAATTTCTCTTTATTTTTCTTTCTGATTAACGATTACTATGATGGATGCAATAACAAGTATTATTCCTATTAAATGAAAGATCGTAAAGTTTTCTCCAAGAATAAACGTAGCAAAAATTGCTGCTGTTATCGGTGTTGGAGCAAAAATGGTGCTAGCTTTTGAGATATCCAAGTAGGAGAGAGTTTTATACCAACATATCAATCCAGAACCATAAACTGCACCCATCATTATAAAAAATGAGACATTAGCTGGGTCAAGAAATAATTTAAAGTCAATACGGAAGAAGATAAAATATGTTATGATTAAGATAAAGCCAGAAAGGAAATTTCTAAGGAAAACCATTTGTATGGGAGTCGCTTCATTTTTATCAAAAATCGGTTTTGTTAAAGTATGTCCAATCATCCACAAAAAAGAAATTAACAACAAAATTAATACTCCAAATAAAATTGTAAGACTAAATTCCAGAAGAGAAAAAAATTGAGTAATGCCAATTGTTAGCCCGAGAAATAAAACAAAAGAAAAAATTACTTGTAACTTTGTTATTTTTTCACTCAAAATAAGATAACCTAAAATAAAAGAAAAAAAGACAGTTGTCTTTTGCGTTAAAGATCCGTTAATTGCCCCTGCCATATCATAGCCAACAAAGAATAAAACTTGATTTAAGCTGAAAAGTAAACCAATACCAATTAATAACCATAGATTATTTTTCCATCCTCTTAAAAAATGAACTCTGTTAACTTCTATTCCCTGTATATTTTCTTTTTGATCATTTAAATTCATCATTTTTAACTCTATTAACATTAACGGAAAAAAAATCATAGTTTCAACTAAACAAGTCATAGCTCCTGAAAGATATGCATCAATTGCTATTGGTCTTGAAAGAGCAATTATTGGTTGTAACCCTACAAAAATAATTCCTATAAATCCGGTTATTAGACCTTTTATAATGTTCTTAACCAAGGTAATTAAAAAAGAAATTGAGAAATTATAAAATTTTAGGTTTTAACAGATTTTTAAGTTTAAATAATTAAAGTTAATTAATATTGAAGATTTTAATTTAAAAATCGGTATTATGAAAGTGATTTAAAGGAGCGAATATGATGGCAAATAATGCTCTATTTATTTTTCTTAGTATGGGTACTATTTTTGCAAATGTAATTTTTGACCTTACGGTTATAGGTCCTCTAGATCTACCGCCTGAATTAATAAAAATATACATGACATTACCGTTATTACTTATTGGAGCAGTAGCCGCAATTCTTTTGTTAATTTTTGGCATTAAAAAGTTAAATAAAATTGAATAGTTTAATATGAACTTCTAAGAAATTAAATATGCAATTAGAAATAGAAAGGAATTAAAGTAAAGAAAAATGGTAAATTTTTTCTCTTTTCCATTAATAAAACAATTTTTACTTGTATTGGGTAGAAATTACTCAAAATATTGTAATCAATGTAATTATAATCGATTTGATTTGATTATAGAACATATTTTAGGAAACAACAAATCTCTCTGCTATAATTGTCGATTTCAAGCAAAAATTTTGAAAAATTTAATATTTCGATGGTTTTCTCTTTTTAAAATTGATGCCAATGTAGTTTATAAGCTTTTAACAGATGTTTCAATTAGAAAGGTAATTAAAAATTTCTTTAAAGGTATCGCTATATTTGGCCTTAGAAAACCATTTATAACTGGAGCTCCTTTAGCTGTGGTGTGGAATTATACTAATAATTGCAATCTTAAATGTTCACACTGTTTTACAGATGCATCTTTTAATCGAAAATCCAACAATGAGCTTACTACAGATGAAGCAAAACAAGTAGTTAACATTTTGGCGGCGAATGATGTTGTCACGTTAAATTTTTGTGGTGGTGAACCTCTTATCCGAAAAGATTTATTTCAAGTTATCAATTATGCAAGAAATCATGACATTATTCCTTCGGTTTCTACAAATGCTACTTTATTATCAAAAGAAAATTGTAATGAGTTATTCAACTCTGGTGTTCGCTCAATTACTATAAGCCTTGATAGCTTTTCTCCAAAAAATCATGATCGTTTACGAAACGTTGTTGGCTCCTTTGATATGGCTATAAATGGGATTTTAAATGCCGTTGAATTTGGAAAATTTGAAGAAGTAATAATTAATTCAACGTTAATTGATTATAATTTTAATGAAATTCCTCAAATTTATGAACTTGTAAAGGAGTTGGGAGCTACAAAATTTTATGTATCTCGAATATTACCTACTGGAAGAGGTAAAAATTACCTAAATCACGATGTTAACAATGAAATAAAAAGAGAAGTTATGAAATTTATGGCAAAAAAATTTATTGATTGTATACAAGGTAAGAAAGAATTAATTGTTCTTGGACGAGGAATGCCCTATTTTAGTAGGAGCTGCTTTGAATTGAGTAATGGAAATATATACCCTCTATGTGAAATCCTAACTGGTTATGAGTCTAAATATCAAAATTTATTTAATGGCAAGGCTGCTAATTTAATAAAAAGCCTTAATCGATTTTTTAGTGGATGTGCAACTGGATTGTTTTATTGTGGTTTAAATTCTGAAGGAATGGTACTACCTTGTGCGCCTGCTACAGGCATTAAATTAGGAAACATTTTAGAAGAAGGTCTATATGAAATTTGGACCAAAAACCCAATATTAAATCAAATTCGACAGCGCAATAAAGTTATCGGGAAATGTTCAAAATGTGTAGGAAAGGAATATTGTGGCGGATGCCGCTTAACTGCGTATGGTTTAACGGGAAATTGGTTAGGAAGCGATTTAAGTTGTCCTTTTTAAATGCAGGAAATTTAAGAAAAAGATAAAATAAAGCAGTTAATATTAAAAATCAATTATTTTATGTAAGTTCCGAATTGAGGGAACTTTTTTAATTGTTCTGAATTAAAAATGGGTCCATCTTTACAAACAGAGACGTCATTATTTTCACCAATGCAACATGAACCACATAATCCTAGACCACATTTCATCTTTCTTTCAAGAGATGCCTGGATTTCAATATCATGTGATTTGGCGATCTCAAGTACTTTTTTCATCATTATTTCTGGACCACATGTCATAAATAGATCAATAGTATTCTCAGCTAAAATGTCTTCAATAGTATCAGTAACAAAACATTTTTTCCCTACTGATCCATCATCAGTGCTACACATGGTACTAGGAATAAGTTCAATTAATCTATCAGCAAAAATCAATGAAGTTTCATCTTTAGCACCAATAGTAACCATAACATTTTTCTTATTTTTTTTTAAAGGTTCAATTAATGACGTTAAAGCAGCTATTCCCATGCCTCCTCCTACAATAAGGATATTTGATGCATCTTCATAATTCCAAGAATTACCAAAGGGACCTCTGATACCAATATTATCACCTTCATTCAGTTCAAATAATTTAGCTGTACCTTCACCTATTTTTTGTACAGTAATTTCAATAAGATTGCCTTTAATACTTGAGATAGACATTGGTAAAAAATCTATATCTGGAAGCCATAGGATCACAAACATTCCTGGTCTATATGCTCTTGCTATTCTTTCGTTTCTAACTAAGAAACTTTTTATTTCTGAAGAATGTTCTATTATAGATTCAACTTTCACTATGTCTGTCTTAAATCGGGTAATGTCTTGCACTAAATCCTCCTCATCTTTAGGGAGGATTTTTTGTTCAAGAATCCCTTTTTCAACAGCCAAATCATAAATTTGTTTTCCTCTCGCAGTTCGGATAATTAATGTTCTCCATCCATTTTCACTCCCTACATTTCCTACTGAAATATCTGCGAATGAGGCGGTATAATCTGAACAGGAAAAGCAAGCATTTCTAATGGCTTTATCGTAAATATAATTGAGTGGGATTTCTTTCGTAGTATTGTTAGTTAAAATTTTCATCGTAAACTTGTTTTTATCGGTCGCAATTTTGAAAATTTCACTAGGATTTATATCATATTCTTTAAAACATTCCGTTAATAACTGATTATGGAAAGTTCCAAAACAGAAGGTTCCAATTGACAAAGTAACTAAATCGAACGCTTCAAAATCAAATCTAGGATGATTTTGTAGTTTTTTTAACGCTTGTATTTGGCAAGGAGTACCAACTACAGCAATATCGACAAATTCTTTATTTATTGCCTCACCAACCAAGGATAATGTTGGGCTCTGACTAGGTTTGTAACCAATACCATTAAACAATTCTTTTTGATTTGTAGCCATCATAGGGATTGGTCTGAAGTTTTCATCCTTATCCGTTATTATTGCACAATCAATTAAACCAGCTTCCAAAGCCGTAGATAATAATGCGGTTAGAGGTCCTGCTTCTATAGGAAGGTTTCCTTTTGCTTTATCAGTAAGCTTAACAGAAACAATCTCAATATAATGCCCTAAAATTCTATCCTGTTCTTTACGAAATACCCATTTGTCTAATAAAGATACAGGAATTTGTTCTATTCCAGTTTTTGGGCATGTATTATAGCATAAACCGAAACCATCTCGGCATGTACTCACATCCTCACACGATCCATCTTCAATAGGGATTTCTTTGTCAAAATCGAACTTTATATTCGCGCAAAATGCTCCACATGCTCCACAATATAAGCATTTTCCTGTCTTAATGATCTCAGCGTCTAATTCTTGCCAGCCTTTTTTAATTTTGTCAATATACATTTTTTCTAATTTCCCTCCTGGAGTTGTCTCATGAATTCTTGAGCTTCCTTTTTTCCAAGTTCGAACGCTTCTAGATTTTTATCTAAAGTAGAAGTAGGTACGAATTTTCTAATCGTTTCAATAGCCGATTCTTCAGAGATGATTCCAGAAAGAATTGTAAATGCCCCAAATAAGATCGAATTACCATAAACTATGTTTCCAAATTGTTCAACAGCTAATTTCTGAACAGGAATGCTTAAGGCCTTTACTCTTTTTGCGGATTTAAAATTTTTAATAGTTGATGGATCCCATATTAAAAAACCTGTATTTTTGTCTTGTTTTAAATCATTCCTTTTAACTCCATCCGCAGATTCTTGGGATAAGACAATTAAAAAATCATATGGCTTTAAAGCTTTAGGATAATCTATTATCTTAATATCTTTATCTAAATCAACAACGACTTCTGCCCAACACCTACCACCGCGCGCTGCAGCTTTATATTCTACGAAGAAATTTCGTGAGATGAATATGCTTCCGTTTGAGTGGCTGCTAAATTCTCATACAACGCACTTGCGGTAATAATCATCTTACTGAGGGTAATAACTCCTTGATCGTCATGAGGAAATCTCAAAAACTTTGACCGCCAAAACCCGATATTCTTATTTCATACCTGCTCAGTTTTAAACATCTCTCATTTCTAAAATTTAATTTGATATTAAATTTCAAAAATAATTTATATTAATAAAATTTAAGGATTATTTTCAAAAAAACTGATTTTTAATGTTTAAATCCCCAGAAATCTAATAAATTTTTCAATTTTAATGTATTGGTTGAGAGCGGTATATTTTTATAATATTTAGAAATTATTAATTCCAACCATCAACAAAATTATAAATTAAGGTGATTAAAAATTACAATAAGATTTCCAAGCCAATTAATTTGTCCTTATTGCAGGAAGGAAATAAGGTTCGAAAGTGATAGAAAAGGTTATCTAAAGACTGAGGATATCCTCACAATGCGAGTAGTTACTCCAATTTATGTACTTCCTGGAAAATTAATGGAAACCTCTTTAGATGTAAGTGTATGCTCTCAATGTAATGTGATAATTGGACTCAGTAGAAAAAAAATGTGATCAATCCTTAAATTGATCATGGTTTAGCATCATCTAACTTTTTATTTCTTTATTTTTTATCAATTTACTCTATAAACTCACTTTCCCTCTCTCGCAATCTTCTGGATTTTGGCATATTCCTCTGAGTATTCTGGTTTATCGGATTCATATCTAAATTCTCCGATAATATACTTGTTAAATAATTCATCTTTAGTCATGAATTTGGCTTGATTTATTCTTACGCTATTTCTTTTTATCCAATCTATCATTATGCCGCTATTATCCATTATTTCGCCTTCTATGCCCAAATATTCATCCCCTAAACTATCTAAATTTTTTCTCCCAAAATATGTAACGCACGGAGTAATTACTTCAATAACGGAAGTTCCTTTATGCTTTAATGCTTTTCTAAAATATTTCATTAAAGTTCTTGGATGGGCAACTGTTGTTCTTGCCACATGTGTCGCCCCTGCAGCAAGGGCAAGTTTTATCCCATCACTTCTATTTTCAAACATCTTATATGGTGTTGTTGAACTTTCTGCTCCAAATAAAGTAGTTGGGGCCCCTTGCCCTCCTGTCATGGCATAAATACTGTTATTAAAAACCAAGATGACACAATCCAGATTTCTTCTACAGATGTGAATAAAATGATTTCCACCAATTCCCAAAGCGTCTCCATCCCCCGAAAATACAATAGGTTTCATTTTAGGATTTGCCATTTTCATTCCCGTTGCCATTGCTGGTGCCCTACCATGGAGTGCTAGAAATTTTTGCGAAGTATGATGTACCAACAATAATAGTTGACTATAGCAACCTATACCTATAATTAAGGGATATAATTTAGGATCTAATTTTTCATCTTCAAAAACACGAGTAAATAGATGGCCTATTATACCATAACCACATCCCGCACAGAATCTAGATGAATATGCACCTAACAAATGCCCTCCCATGGAAAATAGTACATACGGGTGTTCTGGTTTTTCTTTTGGATACATTGGACCTAATCCTGACATTATTTAGCCACCTCCCTTATAACTTTCAAAATATCATTTGGATGATGGAAATCGACTACTTTTGGAATCCTTATAATTGGAGTTTCAAGCGTTCTAACTCGTTCTACTTGTTCAGCTATAAATCCAGTATAATTTAATTCTGGTACTATGATTGCCTTAGCATCTTTAACCACTTCTCTTACTTTTTCATCTGGAAAAGGCCATACTGTTATCAATCTAAATATTCCAACTTTTATTCCTTCCTTGCGAGCAATATCAACAGCACGATAGCTCGTTCTTACCGGTAAACCATATGAAATAATAATTATGTCTGCATCATCCAATTTATATGCTTCTGTTAAAGATATTTTGTCCATATTAGTCCTTATTTTCTCAAACAACGTTTCTATATACTCTAATGCCTTAGAAGTGGGGAGTCCCATTGTATTATGAGGTTGATGAAGAAACATTAATGGACAATAATCAGTCCCGATTATTGGAGGTTTTGGGATAACGTATTTCCCTGTATCCTCATCTTTATATGAAAATTTTTTTTCAAAATCCTTTGGTAATTCACGATTAATTATTCGTTTCAATATTTCTTCTTCTGATGGAATATGAACTGACTCATGAAGGTGGCCTAAGTATGCATCTGAAATAATGAATACAGGGCAACGATAAGTTTCGGCAAAATTAAAGGCAGTAATGGTTAAATCAAAAAGTTCTTGGCAATTCATTGGAGCTAAGGCAATGACCTGAAATTCCCCATTTCCAGGAAAACGAATCATTCCTAAATCATTATGATGGGGTTCCGTTACGAACCCTGTTCCTGGTCCATTCCGCATTACATCCGCAAACACAAATGGGATTTCAAGATTAGCTGCCATACTTATGGTTTCTACCATCAAAGAAAATCCAGGTCCTGAGGTTGCTGTCATGGCTTTTGCTCCAACTAAGGAAGCTCCAATAACAGCATTAATGGATGCCAATTCATCCTCCATTTGCATGCAACAACCTCCTATTCCAGGTAATCGTTTAGCAAGATGTTCGATAACTTCCGTACTTGGAGTAATTGGATATCCGCCAAAAAATTTAAGACCTGCTGAAATAGCTCCTTCTGCCATTGCAACATTGCCCATTAAAACGTGTGTGCCTTCTGGTAAAAATCTCCTATTATTTTCCTTACTCATTTTATTCACCATATTATATTTTAGCTTTTTCAGTTTGAGACTCTTCTCCTTCCTCTAAAACATAAAGGCACCAATCAGGACAACCATACTCGCAACGCCTGCATCCAGTGCAATATTTCTCTTTACCTTCTTTTATTCGTGGGATATAAGCGATTCTCATGTTTAATTCATCGCTGAACTCTAAAATACCGGTAGGACAAACCGATATGCAAATGCCACAGCTCGTAGAACCACCACACCTGTTTTTGTTCAGAAAAAGTGAAAATCTCTTCTCCTTGTTTTCTAACAATTTCGGAATTGTCCTTCAACTCCTTAAAAAATTGGTTATTTTATGAAAATGTTTTAATGATTATAAATTTCAGTCTTATTTCTTTTAAATATTTCTTCAAATATTCTTGATGTGAATAATTCCTTAAATAAATTTGAAAAAAATTTCCTAAATATAATTTTATTTTGAACCGAAAGACTTTCATTCTCTTAAATTATCTTTAGCAATTTTGTCTAATTCTTTTGCAAGAGTTTCATCAATAGATTTTATTGGCGCTTTATTTCTCAATTTTATTGCCTCTTCTCTAGCCCTTTTCCTTGCAGATTTAGAGCCAAGTTCTTTCCATGCATCTCGAGTCATTCTATCTATTATTGGACTAGCGAGGAATAATTCTTTTCTAAAATATTTCAAAGTTGACGCGTGTGACAATAATTCTTCTTTATCTTCGTAGTCTTTCAAAATTTCTGAGGCAAATGGTGAACCATAATCTTCAATACCTTGAATAAATCTTTTGACCATTCCTGCAATTTCATTATCAATGATTAGTTTCTCAATACTTTGCGTGGATTCAAAATCAAGCATTCCAGGACCAGAAACCATGTTGATTCCTGCTAATCCCGCCAGTAGAGCTCCCATACCAGCTTCAAAACCAGCTTGACAATCAGGGATTTTGGAATCACTGAGCGACATGTACGCGTGAGTAGGCATGTTCAAGAATTTGCCCATCTCAACATCTCCCAGATTTATCATCATGGTTTCTATGGCTCCCATTGGTGTAGTTCCTTGCTTCATATCAAATACAGCAGGAGAACCGCCCCAAATTAAAGGAGCCTCGGGTTTAGCCAATTGTGCAATTACAACTCCTGCAAGACACTCGGTACAGTGCTGAGTAATTGATCCAATTAAAGTGATTGGAGCACTAGCGCCTGCTAATGGCATTGAAACAAACTCAGATGGAATCATGCTTTTAGCAGCATCAATTACAGATTGAGTGGTAAGATCTGACCATTTTAAAGGCGGGCTAGGACAAGAGTCAAATATAGCAAATGGTTTTCTCGCTAAATCATCTTCGGATACCCTGCATGCTAGTAATAAATCTCGCATTATCGAAAAGCTTTCTTTTCGAAATGTTCCAGTTACTACAGGTTTATAGCAATTAGATAATGCTAAATATAATCGATGCCAATCTTGGGCATTTTTAGGAACATCTTTATAAATTAAAGAAGTGCTTTGTGCTTCGATAAATTTTAATTGGTCCACTATTTTTGAGAACCGAATAAAATCTTTTGATAATCCCTCTCGTATTTCTCCAGTTTCTTCATCAAGTATAAAAATTGCTGCGGAACCAGGATCGAAATGAACTTGATCATCTTTTAAAGAAATGTGTTCATTTCCATCTCGGTCATATAATATTATCTCGCTGGGAACAGAAGCCAGACACTTTTCTACCATATCAGAAGGAATAAAGAAACGTAGGCCTTCATTGTTTATGCCTTGTCGTTTTAATAATTCAATTGCTTCTTGATTTTCAATAAATACGCCTTGAGTCTCAAGAATTGATTTAGCTTCTTCGAAAATTAATTTTTTATGTTCCTCATCTAATAATTTAATTTTTGGTCTAATTATCGCCATGATAAATCTCTGTTCAGTTATTTTATTTTTAAAATGAATCAATTACCTTACGAAGTTCTTTTATTGTTTCTGGAGTCGTACCGCAACAACCTCCAACTATTTTTGCTCCTAATTTAATCATTTCGTGAATATCCTTGGCAAATTCTTCAATGGGTTGGTCATAAAAAGTTTTATCACCCTCAATTCGAGGTTGCCCAGCATTTGGTTTTACTGATATCGGTTTATCAGTTAGTTTAATCGCTTCTCTTAATAAATCAAGCATATCACCTGAACCAAGTGTGCAATTTGCTCCAATTGCCTCTACTTTCTCATTTTCCAATGCCTGTATACATATTTCTAAAGAATCACCCATTATAGTGAAAAATCCTCTTTTTGTCTTTTGATAGGTGATAGAGGCGATTATTGGCTTATTTGACACTTTTCTAATAGCTTGGATTGCTGTTATTATTTCTTTGATATCGGAAATTGTTTCAATATGCCAAAGGTTTACTCCATTTTTCATTAATTCTGCTTGAGTTGAAAAACTTGAATACCATTGTTCACTAGAAGCATTTCCTACAGGTGGGCGAAATTCACCAGTTGGTCCAATATCTCCTACAATTAACCTTCCAGGAGGACACACTTTCTTAATATTTTCTAAAGCTTTTTCAATAATTTCGTTTATCCGTTCCTCAATATTATGCCGCCTTAAATTTAATGGAGTTGAACCAAAAGTATTTGTTTGACACATATCTGAACCAGCATCATAATAAGATTTATGAATTTCGATTATTGTTTCTGGTTTTTCAATATTTAATAAATCAGGAATCTTTCCCGGTTTCATTCCCCGTCTTATTAATTCAGTTCCCGTAGCTCCATTAAATAGAATAATTTTAGAATCATCATTTAACCAATCGTGAAAAGACAAATCTAATCTTACCTCCAAAAATTCCATTAATTACTTTCTTAATAAGGATTTAACTAATTTTACTGCTTCTACAGCATTTTCGGCAAATCCATCAGCATTGCATTCCTTTACCCAGCTACTTGTAACAGGTGCACCGCCAAGAATAACTTTAAACCTATCAACTAGGTTCTTTTCTTTTAAGATATCTATTATCCTTTTCTGACCAATCATTGTGGTTGTTAAAAGAGCAGAAACTCCTATTACATCGGCATTTTTTTCAATTGCTGTAGCTATTATTTTTTCTGCAGGAACATCGGCCCCTAAATCATGAACTTCAAATCCATAAGCTCTTAACATTGTACCAACAATAGTTTTTCCTATGGAATGAATATCACCTTCTATTGTTGCTATTACAACCGTGCCTAGTGATAATTGATCCATCCCACTCTGAAGATGAGGAATGAGAATATCCAAACAATTCTGCATGATTTGTGCCCCTCTCATTAATTCTGGTAAGAAAAATTCACCATCTTCCCACAGTTCTCCAACCATTCGAATTCCAGCTGCATAGCCTTGTTCAATGACTTCAAGTAAGTTCAATTTTTCATTTATCGCTTTGTTTGCCAAATCAATTGCTTTATCCACATCTAAATTAACTATAGAATCTGCCATTTCTTTAAAAATCTCACTATTAGACAATGGAATCTCTCCTAAACTGTAGTTAAATCATTATATGAAATGTTTTAGCTAAAAATTAAAATATTACTTATATACGTAAAAAAAATAAGAAAAATATTATTGTTAGAAAAAAAAGACAAGATTTTTAAAAAAAAAAAGAATTTTGTTTATAACACAGCTATCGCATTAATTTCAATTAGCATGCCAGCTACTGGTAAATTGGAGGCTTCCACTGTAGTTCTCGCTGGATAACTTTCCACTGTTTCGTTATCATTAAAAAATTTTTTATATGTTCTATTCATTTTGCCAAAATCTTTAATATCTTTTAAAAATACTGTTGTGTTTACTATATTTTTAACTTTTCCTCCTGCTGCTTCTAGAATCGTTTTTATATTTTCTAAAGTAGAGTATGTTTGTTCTTCTATAGTTGTTTTTCCTTGCTTAGGTCCTTGACCAGAGATAAATAAAATATTTCC
>CAYZTE010000023.1:22196-23568 GCA_964481225.1 uncultured archaeon
TTACATTTAGGATAATTCTTGAAAATTGGATTTCCATTATCATTAGTAGCTGCTTTCAATCCAACATCAATAGTATACAATCTTTTTCCCGGATTATTAGTTATACTACCTAAAACAGATGTAGCTATTTTAAATTCTGGAACTACTCTATGATGGTGCTCATCATTAAAAACATAAGTTCCAGGTTGAAGTTCAGTAATACCTTCATATTTTGCAGAATACTTGTAAGTAACTGAATTACTGGCAGTTAAATAATTGATATCAAAACCATTATCATTTAGCAGATCTCTTGTATCAACTAAATGCTTCATGCATTCTTCTGTTTGTTTTTTTCTTAATTCTGGATCCTTTACTGAAATTAAGTGCCCTTCATATCCTTGGAGCCCTACTAGTTTTAATCCCCTTTCTTCTTTTATGAAATTTGCTAATCTTAATGTAGGTTCTCCTGGTTTAACCCCATTCCTACCTAAACCAACATCGACTTCAACTAACACTTCTAATTCAATCCCTTCTTTTAAAGCATGTTTATTCAAGTCTATGATATTTTTCTCTGAGTCAACACAAACTCTAACCAAAGAATGTTTATTTAGATTAACCAATCTTTTGATTTGATTGATATCAATAACTTGATTTGCTATTAGAATATCATCAAATCCATTTTGAGCAAAAATTTCAGCTTCTCCAACCCTGGCAACACATATCCCTCTAGCTCCTGCTTTTAATTGTAATTGACCGATTTTAGGACATTTATGAGTCTTCACGTGTGGGCGTAAATTAACATTATTTTCTTTCGCGAATTTTGCCATAAATTCGATATTTCTTAACATATTATCGTAATTTAATATAAGAGCAGGTGTAGGAATATTATCTTTCCAATTTTCTTCCAAGAATGACGACTCCTTTATTGATTAAGTGTTATTGAAAATTATAAGGCTAAATCGTAATTAAATTTAATGTAGAAAATAAATTGCGCATTATAATGAGTTTCAGCCTCAAAAAATTTTGTATAATCAAAATCAAAAGGAGGGATGTATCTTAATTATAAGAAAATCGAAAAAAATATTTGTTAACGTTCTTTTTTAAATTTAGTTTTTGATTAACTAAATTCGAGTGATTGGATGTCAAAGAAGTTTTCTAAGGAACCACTTAGAGGTATGGATGATTTTTACCCATCGGATTTACGTGAGGTTAATTGGATAATTGATACAATAAGAGATGTAGCAGAGAGATATTGTTATGAAGAATATGAAACGCCACAATTAGAACCTATTGAAATTTTTGCTGCTAAATCTTCTGATGAATTAGTTAATGAACAATCATTCATCGTTGAGAAGAAAAAAGGAGAGAGACTCATATTAATCCCAGAGCTTAC
>CAYZTE010000024.1:0-3217 GCA_964481225.1 uncultured archaeon
TTATCTATATGCCCTGAATCATATACTTCTATTTCAATACCAAAACCTTTTTGATTACACTTCTCGACGTATCTTTTATTGAAAGCTATAGGATTATCAAAAGTATGGCTTCCATATTTAGTCCTAAACTCAAAAGTCCCTGCATTTATTGTATGCATATCAGGGGGAGGGTCTATATTTAATAAATTTAACCTTTCCTTTAATGTGGGCATTACGATAGCTTGACCATACGGTTTCCCCTTTCGAGACACTTTTACACCATATGCAACTCTTGCTCCTATCCCATTTCCAATTTGTGTTATTATAGGGCATTTTTCTTTGATGAGCCTCACAGTTCTATTATAAACGTTTAAATCGGGTGTATTTTGACCATCTGGTCCTCGCACATGAAGATGGCAAATTGCTGCGCCAGCTTCGTAACACTCTAAGGCATCTAGGGCTTGTTCTTCTGGAGTAATTGGTATGCTTGGATTTGCCCATTTTCCTTGGATCCCTCCCGTTATTGCTACTGTTATAATAACCTTCTCATCCGAAAGTAAGTTTGGTTTCAATTTTCAAACCTTTTCTTAAAGCATTTACAATCTTATTATTTATAATTTAAAAGTTGCTTTATATTTTTATAATGATTTCTCTCATTTAATTCTCATGAATTATTTGAAATACAGATTTGTCTTAAAATAAATAAAAGATAAATACAATATTGGAATAAAATATCTTATTGTAAATATTACAAATATCGAAATTTGCTATTTCAGATGAAATTTTATCATGCCTCAATATACACCTAAAGAAGTTGAATTTTACATCCGTTTTAATGAAAATATGCAAAAAGCACTCACTAATCCAAATCAAAGTATAGCTACTCGTGTTGAAGAATTAGCTTCAGATGTTCCAAATAAAAAAGCCCTATATTACCAAGACTCTTCTTGGACTTGGCAAGAATTTAATGAAGAGAGCAATTTAGTTGCAAATCATTTTCTCAATTTAGGATTAAATCCGGGTGACACAGTTGCGTTAATGCTTGAAAATTTGCCTGAATACCTCTTTTATACTACGGGAATTAATAAACTTCAAGGGATTAGCGCTTTAATTAATTTTAATCAGAGGAAACGGGCACTTATTCATTCATTTAAATTAGTAGATCCTAAGTGGATTATTGTAGATGGAGATAGTCTGCCTTATTTCAATGAAATTGTTGAAGATTTAGAATATCAAAATAGTAGAATTTATATAATTAATAATTATAAAAATATTTCTCATAATTATGTAGATTTACAAAATATAATCAAAGATCTACCAAAAGAGAATCCTAATACTACCTATAATTCAATTTTACGGCAAACTGCTTTTTATATTTATACTTCAGGCACAACAGGCCTTCCTAAAGCATGTATAATGGAAAATTTTAAGTTGTTTACTCAAGGTAACTTTTTAGGAATTGCTTTTGCTCAAGCAAATATCAATGATATCATTTACATTCCAACTCCTTTGTACCACAATCTAGCTATAGGAGTCGCATGGGCTGCTGCTTTTCTTACTGGTGCTGCTGTAGCAATAAGAAAACGTTTTTCTGCCTCTGAATACTGGAAAGACATCCATAAATTTAAAGCAACTTACAGTATTTACGTTGGGGAAATCCCTCGTTATCTTCTTAATCAATCCCCTTCTGAACATGAAAAGAATCATACGCTCAATAAGATGCTTGGATTAGGTCTCCGAAAGGAGATATGGGAGAAATTTAAATCTCGCTTTCAAGTTGAACATCTTTACGAATTTTATGGATTAACTGAGGGTCATCGATCTCTTGTAAATCTTGAGGAGATTCCTGGAATGATTGGTAGACTCACTCAATCAGGATTAAATTTAGCTAAAGTCAATCCTGAAACAGGTGAATTTTACAGAAATGAAAGAGGATATTGCATCAAATGCAAGCCAAGAGATATTGGAATGGTTTTGCTTAAAATTGAAAAAGGAACTTTTTTTACGGGATATAAAGATAAAGAAAAGACTCAAGACAAACTTCTTCATAATGTTTACAGAAAGAATGATACTTATTTTAATACTCAAGATATGTTCAAACTTTATGATGATTATTGGGTATCTTTCGCTGATAGGTTTGGTGATACTTTTCGGTGGAAAGGTGAAAATGTGTCTACTTTAGAAGTAGAATCCATTTTAAATTCATATTCATCAATTCACATGTCTGCTGTTTATGGTGTTGCTATTCCTAATACAGAAGGAAAAGCTGGGATGGCAGCAATCAAGTTAAATCCATCTATGAAGTTTGAAATTGATGATTTTTCTCAATTTATTATAGATGTTTTACCAATTTATTCTATTCCCGTTTTTATTCGAATTTGCGAAAACCTTGAACTTACAGGCCCATATAAAATAAAGAAAACAAACCTCCGTCGTGAAGGATATGATATAAAATCAATTAATGATATTTTATATCTTTGGAATCAAAAAAACAAAAAGTACGTATTATTTAACAATGCCTTATTTCAGAAATTAATAGATGGACAATTAAGAGTATAAATTTTAGATTATTTCAATTATCTCTTACTGGTTTTATTAATGAACAAGGGACTCCGCAAGCACATTTCCCACAAATGTCTGTTAGACCTAACCTAGCAAATAGTTCCCCATTTTTTAATAATACGCTATAGCATTTATATCGATCAAAAGAAGAGATTCTTAAAGCATTAAAAACACATTTTTCAAGGCACTTTTTACACGATTCATTTTCATAATATAGGCAATACTCTTCATTTTTTCTCTCTGTGGCGGAAATCTTTGCCGATGTAATCAAACTTCCTAGCCTACCGCAGCAACCTTTTTCAGTAATTAACATTTTATGAAGCCCAAATTTCCCTAAACCTGATATATAAGCAGCATGTTTATGGGACCAATAACTCATCAATTTTAGTTTATTAAAATTGTAAGTAGGTGGAATTAAAACCGATTTAAAATCTTGTTCACTTAGTTTAAAGTATAAATAATCATTTAAATCAACGATTAATTTATTTGTTTCTACGTACGCTATTGCCCACTCTTTTGAACAACTTTTGCCATTTGCATTGCTCGAAACAACTCTCTTATTGAAAGGAATAAAATATGTTATAACAGTTTTAGCTTCTTTCATCATTTCTGTTGGTACTTTATGAAATTCTCCAATTAGTTGCTTTAACTGCAAAAATAATGGATCGTTAACATA
>CAYZTE010000024.1:3317-23353 GCA_964481225.1 uncultured archaeon
TATGAAATTCTCCAATTAGTTGCTTTAACTGCAAAAATAATGGATCGTTAACATACGCAAAGGCAACAAGAGGTTTTCTCCAATCAGTTTTTATACGATTTTTAATCTTATAATCTTCTACGAAATCGTAAACCATTTTCTTTAATTTCTCGTGCATGATAATATGTTTATCGAATAAAATTGAAATCTAATGATGATTTGCTGTTTAAAAAATTTTTTAAAAAAGCTTAATTTCTTTTTATAAATTTGAGAATTACAATTTAAAAAAATTATGGAGACTTTAATTTGAATGAATTATTGAAAGGCAGATATGCATTAATAACTGGTGGTGGACGAGGCATTGGAAGAGCCATTGCACTCGAATTTGCAAAGAATGGTGCAAATGTGGCAATAACTGCTTTAGAAAATGATGAATTAGAAGAAACTGTTCGAGAAATTGAAAAGTTTAATGTAAAGGGACTCTCTATCCCTGTAGATTTAACAAATGTAGACGGTGTAAGCCACGTTGTTAATGAATTTTTTAAAAGTTTTGAGAGATGCGATATTTTGGTGAATAACGCAGGGATGTCTTATTATTGCTCAATGTTAGATGTTTCTCTTGAAAAAGCTGTAAATCTATTTAAACTCAATCTTATCGCCTATTATGCCATGGTTAAATTGATACTTCCTAAGATGACAGAACAAAAAAGTGGGAATATTATTATGACGGCATCCGTTCATGGAAACATGTTTTTTAATCCAAATCAAGTAGCTTATTCATCAACTAAAGCGGGGGTCACGGCAATGGGTAAGTGCCTTCATAATGAATTGAAACCGTTTAATATCCAAGTAAATGTTGTATTACCAGGAGCCATCCACACTAAATTATTTGAAGAGAGTGCCAAAAGAGGTCAAATAACGCCTGAACCTATTTCTCCGGAAAAAATTGCGCCAATTTATCTTTTTCTTGCCAGTGAATTATCTAAGAAGCGATATGAAGGAAAAATTATAAACCAACTTCTACTTTTTGACCTATTACCTAAGATTAAAGAAGAAATTAATAATTCAGAGTTCGATATTAAAGAGCTGACTAAGTCCATGAAAAGCAAGCTAAGGAGAGGAGAACATGAATTACTAAGGAAAAATCAAGAATTAATCGATTTTTTAATAAGATATTAAATTAAAATTGGAATTTCTTTAATTTATCTATAGTTCCAGAATCAAACTTAGCAAGCGCATAAGATCCTACGGGGACAATGCATCCACAATTCTCACATAATAATGGTGAATTTCCCATAACACAGAATTTTCTTTGACCATTAGGATAGAAACTGAGAATTTCATCAGATTTAAACACGCAATGTGGAACAAATTCTTTCGTAATATATAGTTCTAACATTTTCTTCGATATTAGAATGAAATCTCCGTAATCATTCATCACCTTTAATACTTTTTTAGTAGCATTTTGTAAGATTTCACCTTTTAATAAAAGAGGGTCGCTTGAATAACCAGTATAATATAAGAAAAATATTCCTGAAACACCCGCATCATAAGCCACTTTTACAACGGTATCAATATCTTTATAATTCATAGAAGTTATAGTTGTTGAAATTAAAACTCGTTTATCATTCCTAATGTTCTCAATGACTTTATGAAAAATCTTAGCGCCTCGCATCTTATTATGTATCTCTTTGCCTCCATCTAAGCTTACCCAATAAACTGGTTGCTTTTTAGCTTTAAACCATGGCATTTTTATAATTCCATTAGAAGCAATTTGAACCGATGGAAAAATTCTAACCGCTTCATGCAATAAATTCATTTTAAGAGTAGGTTCACCTCCAGTTAAAGCAGCACTATGGATACCCAATTTTCTATGATAATTGAAAATATTAATCCATTCTTCATCAGTTAATTCTTTTCTTCTTTCAATAGGTCCAAGTTCTAGTTCAAACGCAGACGAATAAAAATAACAATGCTCACATCGTAAATTACATTGCCAAGTCAAATCATAATTTACAGCAAAAGGGATATTTTTAATTCTAGACTTTAGAAGTGTAGCCACTAATGCTGTTCCTTTTACAATGTTTTCTAAAGTAAATTTCATTGTTATTAATATGGCCTAAATGAATTGGATACTAACCGAAGAAGTAAAAAAAATTAAAACGGATTGTTCTTATAAATTTTTATTATTTTATTCTTTAAAAATATTTATTTAGCATTGAAAAGTTGAGAATGATTTGAGCTTTAAAATTAAAAGTATAGAATTAACTCCAATATTCATTCCATTTAAAGAGCCTGTTAAACGAGTAATGGAAACTGGTGAAGGGAGTCTAGGGATGGCGATCAAAGCAGAAGAGCCTTGGTTGGGGGGGGATTTTGTAATTTGCAAACTTGTTTGTAATGATGGAACAGTTGGATTAGGAGAATCCTTTGTTTGGTTGCCTGAAACGGGAATTATGCCTAATCAAATAATTGATATTATTAAAAAATATTTAGGAAAGTATTTAATAGGAGAAAATCCTTTCAACGTCGAAAAAATACTTCTTAGAATGGATAATAACATAGCCCGTAATGAAGTAGCTAAAGGAATTTTAGATATGGCTTGTTATGATTTAATGGGTAAATTAAAAGGAAAACCAGTTTATGATTTAATGGGAGGTAAAATAAAAAACGAAATTCCACTTGCAGCACTCATACCTCTTACAGATGTGAGATTAATGGTTGGTATAGCAAAAAGCTATTATAAGCAAGGTTACAGAACGTTTAGATATAAACTCGGAAAGAATATTCAAAATGATATTGAAATTTCAGAAAAAATTCGACGTACATTAGGAAATGAAGTTAGATTACGTGTAGATTATAATCAGGCATACACTCCGGAAGAAGCAGTTAGAGCCATAAAATCTATAGAACCATTTGGCATTGATTTCGCTGAACAGCCAGTTAAAGCTGATGATTATATAGGAATGGCTTACGTGCAACAGCGCGTTAACACTCCCTTAATGGCCCACGAAGGATTCTTCAATTTACGCGATTTTATAACTCTGGTGGAATTAAATGCAGTAGGAGTATTAGGTATAAATTCAGAACGTCCTGGAGGAGTTACTAATGCACTTGAAGCGATTGTTTATGCTGATAAAAGAGGAATTAGTACCGTAATCCATAATCAACCGTTAGGTATTGCTTCGGCAATGCACATTCATATGGCTGCCGCTAAATATAATTCACTAGGGTACGCAACCGAACTTTTTGGGCATGTAATGTTGGAAGATGATCTTATCGTGAAACCTTTAGATTATAGTAGAGGCGTGGCAAAAGTACCTGATGGACCTGGATGGGGAGTTATATTAGATGAGAAAGTATTGCAAAAATATTCAACTAGTCCTACTATTGCGATAGAATAACTCAAAATGTAAAATTAGCTTAAAAAAAATATTATAAGAAAATTAAAATAACAAAAATAAAAAAAGATTTATTTGATTTCTTTAGCTTTTTCTATCCATTCTTCAACCATTTTTAGGGTAGGAGGTCTTCTAAACACGTCAGGTTTTTCCTTATCTAATTCCATTATTCTATCCAAAGTATTTTTAGGATTTCGTTGAGCAAACTCTTTTATGGAATCTATGCCTATTTGATTTAACACGTCAGCATATTCAGGACCTACTCCACCTATACGCATTAAATCTGCGTGTTCTACCCATTTATCAATTAATTTTTCTGAAATTTTGGTCTTTTCAGCTAATTCTTTAATTTGAGGAGTGTCTAATGATAATAAATCTTCTACTTTTGAAAATCCTGCTTTTGCTAAAGGTTTCTCTAATTTTATTCCAATTCCCTCAATTTCTATGATAGGAGTCTCCTTAGGACTTGTTTTTGCTTTTTTCTCTTCGTACATATCTTTTGCTTCATTAATCCATCCTTCAATATCTTCTACTTTTGGAATTTTTCTTATAACATCAGTTTGTTCCTTGTCAAGCGTGACAATTCTATCTAATGTGCTCTGCGCAGTTCTAAAAGAAAGTTCTTTAATTGAATCAATGCCTACTTTGTTTAATACTTCAGAATATTCAGGACCTATGCCTTTTAGTTTCATTAATTCTGCTTGTTCTTGCCATTTATCAATTAATTTAGGTGATATTTTCGTTTTTTTGGCTAATTCTTTAACTTCTCGCCATGTCAATGGAATTAAATCTTCTGCATTAGCAAATCCTTGTTTTTCTAAAATTTTTGCATACTTTTCTCCAATACCTTCAATTTCTATAATTTTCATATTTTTTCCTCTTTGGTTTCCTAAAATTTTAAAATTTAACTTGTATGTAAGATATAGTTTGGTTTTTTTTAATCTTTTACTCAATCAAGAAAATCAAGATTAATTTAAAATATATAAACAAAAGCAACTAAATGTAACTATTATGGAAATCTATAAAAAATATTTCAGTAAATATAATTCTGAATTGGTATTGATTAGCATCTTATTTCTTTTCTTCTTTCAGCTAATAACTGATTTCGTAGAATCCATTTATGCTTTAAATCTTATTGAAGTTGAAATAAATGAAAATGTCGCAGCAGTTTTATTCCTACTTACACCGATAGTGTTATTTTTCTTTAAAAAAGGAATCTCAGATAAATTAATGGTAATTGTTGGAGAAATTATGATTATGTGCAGAGTTTTATATCCTTTTTTCGATGTACAAATCAAAATGATAATAACTGGAATAGGTGTGGGGTCTTTCATGATCTTCTTTCCAGTATTTCTTCAGAAAAAATCATTAGAAAATGAAGCCACAAGTAGTTTATTATTAGGGATGGGATTAAGTATGGGAGTAGCATTATCAATTCTTTTTAAAACATTAGGATCTTCGATAGATCTTTCATTGTTGTTTTGGTATCAATGGATAGGATGGATTCTTGCTGTAATATCAGGAATTATGATGATTGAATTTTTAAAACTAAACAGGTTAGAAGAAGGAAAAACAGCAATATCAAATAGTACCTCAAATAACCCGATTAAAGCAATTAGGTTAGGAAGTAAATGGAAAATATTAGGTTTAAGCTTGGGTATTATTGGTATTATTTGCTTGATATATTTTGCATTTAGTAGCCCCACTGTAATCTCTAGATGGTCCGAAGGCAATTATATTACAATTATTACAATCCTTATATTAATGATAACAATATTCATGCTTATTGCTACTTTTAAACCAGATTTGATTAGTAAAATAACTCCCAAAGGAATTTTAATTTGGAATTGCCTTTTTATATTTTCATTATTTTTAACTATAGCTATTCACCAAATCCCATTTGCTCTTATAACATCTTACCCAACTTATGCTCCTGAGACAACAATTTTTCATCAAATACCTCTCTATTTAATGTTGTTTCTTTCACCAATAATCTTAATTGATTTTACACTTTTAACAAAGGAATTATTTAAGAGTAAACCATCTTCTCGAAAAATTGGAGTTAGTTTTTTCATATCAGCTGGATTTTTCTTACTAATGGTTTTTTCAACAGTATTTACTTCAGTCTATGAGTATGTGCCTTACATTGGTTCATTATTCAGAGATATGATCTGGCTTGTATTTTTAATTATAGGTATAATTACTGCTGCTCCAATACTTTTAGTAAATAAGGAATCATTCAGCTTCGCTAAAGTAAAAAGATATGCCCAAACAACTAAATTGAAAATCGCTGGTATTATTGGAATTATTGCTTTAGGAACAATTTTAGGTGGTATTTTGCTTGAATTCCCAAGCAAGCAAACAATATCTGCAGGTTCTATTACAGCTTTATCTTATAATATCCAGCAGGGAACTGACGAGAATGGAAATAAGAATTTTGAAGGTCAATTTGATGTTATAAAAACTTTACATCCTGATATAATAGGTTTACAAGAATCTGACACGTGTCGAATTTCGGGAGGGAATTCTGATTTTGTACGTTATACCAGTTCAAGATTAAGATATTATACATATTTTGGACCTAAAACCGTCACTGGAACCTATGGTATAGCATTATTATCTAAATACCCGCTATTAAATCCTCGAACATTTTACATGGAAAGCAAAGGTGAGCAAACTGCAACAATCTGGGCTCAAATTGAAGTAGATGGAACAATATATAATATTTTTGTTACTCATCTAGGAAATTATGTAGATCCGGCAGAAGATAGATCTCAAATAGTTCAGCAAGAAAATATTTTGAGTGTTACATCTGGATTGTCCAATGTCATTTTAATGGGAGATTTTAATTTCGAACCTAACACTGAACAATATAATATTACTGTAGCAGCTCAGTTATATGATTGTTGGGAACTTGTATACAATTATTCTCCACTTAGCGCATTAATAGAAAATGTTCCTAAAAGTTGGATACCACGCCTTCCAGATGAAAGAATTGATCACATTTTTGTATCATATCATTTAAATAATTCTATGACCAACATTGTTTATACAGGTGGAGGAAATTCTGATCATCCAGCAGTTTTTGCAAGAATTACAACCTAATCTCTAATTAATCCTAATTTTTTTCTATTTCTTTTTTTTACTAAAAACTTATTCGCTTTAAACTATAAGATTTATAAATTTTGAGAATAATAATAAGCAATGATAGAAAAATTATAAAGGAGAAATTTTCAAAAATGACTTTATGTTTTGTGTTAATGAGAACTAAAGCTGGTTTTGTGGAACATGTTGTTAGAGAGTTAGAGAAAATAGCTGAAGTAAAAGAAACATATCCAGTTACAGGTGGTATTGATATAATTTCAAAAGTAGAGGGAAAAGATGTTGAAACAATCGCAAAAACAATTTTAGCAAAAATACATAAGATTGATGGCATTGATAGAACCCAAACCCATATTGTTGTCCATCTTTGAACTTAGAAAATGACCTGGTGATAGATAAATATGGTAGAATTTAACCAACAAGTTGATTATTCCATGCCGCGACAATGCGGTCTTTATCCTCCACCGCCAATTGAATATAAAAACGCACGCGCTCTTGTTCTAATATTTCAATGTGCTCCAAACATCAAAAAAAACTATATTCCTCCTGAGTTAAAACCTATAGAGGGTGGTTTTGATCTATTTATTATCTTAGAATATCCGAACACTTCAATTGGCCCTTATAATGAATGTCTCGTATTATTGAATTGTAAATATAAACGCACGCCTGGCGTATTCGTGTTTAGTATCTATGTAGATGATGATGTAGCACTAACCGCAGGAAGAGAAATATGGGGCATTCCCAAAAAAATGGCTAAAATAGAATTATCTCAAATCCAAGATAATAAGATAAAAGGGAAAGTAACTCGTAAAGGAACGATATTATTTGATGTTGATGTTGAAATCAAGGATACACCTCCTGGAATTGATCCAAAAGCCATGTTTGGAGCTCTACCTTTTTATAATCTAAAGTTAATTCCTGATGTTGCTGATAATTCTAAGCCTGCCCTTCGCCAAATAACAGAAACGATCTTAAAAATAGAAGATGTTCATAAACAAAATGTGGTTGAACTTAATAACCTTAAAAGTAATAATTCTCAGTATGATATCTCACATGAAATATTAAAAGATGCCAGCAAGGATTTAGGAGGATTTTACGTTGAATACGATTTTATTCTGCCAAATGGTAGAATATTAGAGTAAATAATCTTACTTTGAAAAGTCTTATTTTCAAAGTATAAATTTTAATCACTGATTAGGTTTTTTTTTTCCATTCTTTTTTTTAAAAATTCTATATTTTCTTTTATAGTTCCTGATATGGGTTCCTCACTCAAATCAAGTTTGTTAAGAATTTGTAGCGCATCTTCAAACTTCTTCAATGCTTCAGGATATTGTGATCTTTTATAATAAGCACCTGAAATGTTAAAAAACTTGTATGCCATTAAGTGAATCGCTGTTAATGTAATCCATAAGTATATAAGAATTGTCAAAATCCATTCAACTATGGGTTCTATTGTTATCAGAAGGACAATTAATGTTCCCCCTATTGAAAATCCAAAATAAGCAAGATATTTTTTAAATCTTGGTCCTTCATACATTGCTGCTTTAGGAGCCCTATACATTAAATAGCTGTAAAGAACAATATATATGGCAGATCCTGCAAAACTAACAACTGCTACAAAACCGTGAAACCAGACAAATATAGGCCAAAAAGTTTCATCTGGAATTATTCCAACCAAGGCAATGCAAACACATGTAAAAATTGATACTCCAGTTGCTACCCTTCTAACACTTTCCTTTATATTTATTAATTCTTTTTCGAGATAAATGTAAAAAGGGATGCATAACGACCCACCTATTACAAAACCAATGCTAAATATTGACTTTGCATCTTCCATACCTAATGAACTCACGGAATTTTCCAATGGAGAATATCCATCAGGAACAGAAAGAAAAGCTGCCGTGAATAATAAAATCACTGATGCTAATGTACCAAAAAATCCAAATAAAATTTCCAATTTATCCTCTGATTTTGCAACCATTACGATCCCTCTTTAAAAACTACTATCTCAAAATTGCTTTAATGTTGACATACTATCATTGTTTGACAAATTTTTAAACTTTTGTTATTGAAATAAGAAATAGTAATTATTCTAGCTTCTCGTAATTCTACTATTATCAATTATTTACTATAAAAATACATAATTTGAACATTAGTCTTTGCTATTTATCTTCTTTTTATTTAATGCTAAACCAAAAGAATATTTAAGCAGTTATATGACAGTGCAAAAGAAAAATTTTATATTACACCGAAGTTGATATTTATAATTGATTATATAATCAAATATGAACATTCAAGAGTATAAATTATGAATGAGACTAAAGACAAATACACTTTTAAAATTACCTCGATAGGTGATGGAAGCGTCGGAAAAACATCTCTAATAAGAAAATTTACTCAAGGTGGTTTTCAAGAGGAATATATTCAAACTATAGGAGCGCAATTTTCTAAATACACGGAAGAAATAGATGGCGATGTCTGTAATTTGTTTTTCTGGGATATTGCTGGTCAGGATACGTTTCACTTTTTACGCCCTGCGTTTTATAAGGCAAGCAATGCTACGATCATTGTATATAGTCTTGAAGAAAATGATTTTGGGAGAGAAAGTCTAAAAAATGTTCCAACTTGGCATAAGGAGATTAAAAAATTTTGCGGCGATATACCAGTAGTAGTATTTGGCAATAAGGTCGATTTAGTTGATGAAAAGAAGTTAGACGATGGAAAAGTTTTCAAACTAGTAGGAAAAAAAAATTTACTTGGTTATTATAGAACCTCAGCAAAAACGGGACAAGGTGTTCATCAAGCATTTCAAGCTCTTATTAAAGAACTATACTACAAAAGCAAGGAATTTTATTCAAAACTTACGCAGCAGTAAGCATCTACACCTTTTCATTTCCCTTAATGAATCAAATAAATGAGCTCTTATTCTTTATCAAATGCCCTTAATCATTTTTTGATTCCATTTCATTATCATTTTCAACGATATTGAAAAATAGAATTCTCTCATTGGGAGGTTTTTTTTCTAAAATTTTTTTATCTTCCAATTCAATAATTTTTGGATGTGAATCATTAGAAGAAGAAATTTTATCTTTATTGTTCAACTTGGTTACACGGTTGTTATAATTATTGCAATTTAATTGATTTAATTATGGTTTTTTCATAATCATTTTAATTAATTTTATTATCTTTTATTAAATTAATTACATTTAGGTAAAAACAGGAGATCGCAATTGATTTTAAAAATATTTATCATTGGTCCAGGAGGGGTTCTCTGTTATTCTAAGAATTTTTTTGAAGAGATCGATATAGATGAGATAATTATGAGTGGTTTTCTTACAGCAGTCAGTAATTTTGCTAAAGAAATCAAGGGAGGCGAAATTAAAGCCCTCATTTTTAAGAATTTTAATTTTATTTATTCGTATTCAATCGAGTTTGATTGCATTTTTGTTATTGTTATAGATGTAAACGATTTAGAAGAAGAAGCTAGACTAAAAGTAGAGTTGATGAAAAAGGAATTTATTAATAGATATAAACCATTTTTAGAAAACTGGACGGGAATTGTTAGTGTTTTTGAAGATTTTGATGATTTCATAGAAGAAAATATATTTATCCCTCCTAAAATCCTCTTGATTGGAGAGAGGGGTGTAGGAAAAACTACAATTATGGATTTATTTCCCGGTGAAACCGTTATAGAATTAGATGATGATTTAAACGAGATCATTCAAAAACCAATTGATAAAATTAATATAAAAGACATAAAGCAATGCCTCATAAGAGAAATTGATTTAGAAGATTTAATTTATAATTCAAATCTTTATCAAAATCTATTAAAATCGGTCGATATAGTACTTATCGTAACAAACTCTGCAGCAAGCAATTTAGGCAGGACAAAAAAATTATTTTCACAATTAAAACCCATAGTTCATAAGGCAGATTTCTACATAATCGCAAATTTTCAAGATTTAAAAGATGCCGCATTCGCTATAGAAAAAATCGAAGAAACATTTGATATAAGAACTTTCGGCTTTTCGGCAATTCAAAAAGAATCAAAAAATGAAATTCTTTTTATTTTAAATGAAATTTTAAGAATTTCTATATTAGAAAAAGAAGAAAAAAAATATCTTATTGCTATAGAAGAAGAACTTGTCAAGGAACTAGAAGAACAAATTGAATATGAGCAAATGAAAGAAGAATTAGAGGAAGAAGTAGAATACACGGATATATGGGAACAAGTAGAAGAAGCAAAAATTCTAGAGAAACAAGGAGATCATATCTCTGCAGCTGAGAAATTTTCTTGTGCAGCTTCTCAATTCAAAGATCTCTGTTCTCATGTAAAGGATGGGCCCGTTAAAGAAGAATTAAATGCAATATATTATCTTTGTAAAGCATGGGAATCTATGGAATTCGCTGAGGAATATGAGAATCCTGAAAAGTTTACAGAGGCAGTTGAGTTATTTACTAAGGCAAGTGAAAACTTTACTGACATTAATTTAAAATCGTTAGCTTTAGGAAATGCTGCTTTTTGCCAAGCTTTAGAATTAGGGTCAAAATTTGATAAATCAGATGATACCACTTTGAAAGCAGAATATTATCCAAAAATTAAAATGATGCTTCGAAATGCGGCAAACTCATATCGTAAAGGTGGTTTCGAAAGTGAAGCAGATTGGGCACTTGCTATTTCAACATATTTTGATGGTACATGGTATATAATAAGAGCGGATGAGGAAATAGATCTTAATGAAAAGAAAAGGCTTCTAAACATCGGATCTGACATGTATAAATCAGCAGCACAACTTTTTGGAAAAGCTGGACATAAAAATAAAGAAAAGGAAGTCTTAGATCGCTTGGATTTAATCGCAAAGGAAGAAAAAATTATTGTCTCAGCGTTAAGCACGATTACCGAACCTTCTATATCCAAGAGTACCATGGATAGTTTAACGCCTTCGCTCTCGCGAGCAGGAGAAATTGATAAAGTCAAAGAAAAAAAAGGGAAAAAGAAGAAATATAAATTAATTTATAAGGATTTACTTAAAAAATATCCGAAAATTCAAAGAAGAGAATTTAGAGTCGGTATTGCACAAATTGGAGTTTCTACTACAGGAGATTTAATGAATGAATTTTATGAAGAAAAAACTTCTGGTATATTAGGACTTAAAGAAGATAAAGTTAAACATATTTTAGACAAAGTCAAGAATATGATTGAAACCGCTCATGCTAGTGGAGTTAATATTCTTGTATTTCCAGAAATGGCAATAGATCTTAATCATGGTCAATTTTTAGAGGAAATATCAAATTTAGCAAAATCATTTGATATGTACATTATACCCGGCTCATTTCACAATCTTGAAACTAAGCAAAATATTAGCATGGTGATAGCCCCCGAGGGTATTGCCTGGGAACAAGAAAAACATATTCCAGCACTTATCCATTTGAAGGATAAAAAATTTCAGGAAGGGATAGACGTTAATGTCCTCCCGAGGCAAACTATTGTCTGTAATACCGAGTTTGGGAGAATTGCAATAATTATATGTAGGGATTTCCTTGATATGGATTTAAGGGTAGAGTTGAAGAATTTTGAACCCCCAATAGACTTAATCTTCAATCCGGCTTTTACTCCAGTAACAGCTGACTTTAAAGCAGCTCATTTTGATGCCCGTAGATCTATTTATGCATATTGCTTCTTTGTAAACATAGCTGAATTTGGTGAATCTCTCATCTATACACCTGAAAAGGAGAGAATTGAAAGAATAATACCACCAAAAGAAGAAAATTTGATTTATAAAGATGTTGATCTTTTTAAACTTCGTTCAGAACGTAAGAAATGGGAAAAAGAGAAGAAAAAAAGGCGTCAGTTTATCCAAAGTACGCGATAATTAAATCTTTAATATAGAATTTTGAAAAATTAATGAATTAAGTTAATATTAATTTTGAGAAGCATGTCAATAGGCGAAGATTTCGTATTTCCAGTATATATTTATGAGGAAGTATTAGAACAAATTAAAGACTTAAGTAATAATTCTGAAAAAGAGATCTTTGGATATTTAATCGGAAATATCTTAAAATGGAAAGAAAAAATCTATATCGTAATCGAGGAACAATTATTTATTGAGGGTGCTATTCATAGTCATCAATTTTCAACTTCTCAAATTGAAGGAAAAGCCGGAGAATACGAGAAAGAATTCCAAAAAATGAAAATAAATAAAAAAAATGATAATTTGAGAGTTGTAGGATGGTGGCACTCTCATCCTGATTTTGGATGTTTCTTATCCCCTGCAGATCTCCAAACTCAAGAATATTTCTTTCCTGAATCATATCAAGTAGCATTGGTAGTAGATCCGGTAAGAGATGAATTTAAATTTTTTACGGTAGATAAAACATCAAAAAGCAAGTATAAAGCAGTAAGTAATGCAATAATATCATCAAAATAGTAAGAATCAAAGCGAATTTATTAAATAATTTTAAATTAAACTGCAAGAAATAATTTCTATGAATAAATGACAGGAAAAAAAGAAAATTCAGATATAAATGTCACTGGTGTTGAATCAATAGATTCAGATATATTTGATCGTCAAAAGCGTATTGCAGGTTGGGATCAATCTAAAGTTTCTAATGCTACTGTAATGGTGATTGGTGTTGGAGCTACTGGAAACGAATTAGTAAAGAATTTAGCATTAACCGGAATAGGTAAACTTATTATTATTGATTATGATGTTATAGTAAAATCAAATCTTAATCGCTGTGTTTTATTTAATATAGAAGATGATATTGAAGGCAAGTATAAGGTTGATGTCGTAGAAGAAGCAGTCCAAACTTTAAATCCTGAGGTGGAAATCGTAGCATATAAAAAAGATTTAAATAAAATTGATAAAAAGCTATATAAACAATCAGACGTGGTTTGCTCGTGCTTAGATAATATTGAAGCTCGAATAGAAGCAAATAATTACGCATATTATTATGGCATCCCTTTTGTTGATTCTGGAATAGATGAACATTTTGGATCCATTCAAGCAGTATATTCAGAAGTTAAAGATGCTCCATGCCTACAATGCGGAATTTCTGATAAAGATTTAGATTTAATGTGGAAGAAACTTTCATGTACAGGGCAAGAAATTGATCCTGAAAACGGTGAAACAACCAGAAAAATAGCTACAATCATAACTACAACTTCAATTATAGGTGGAATTCAATCTCAACAAGTTCTTAAATTTATATTAGGAATTGATTATTTTAGAGAACATGGAAAATGGGACTCTCAAATAGGAGAACCTCTTATAGGAAGACAATTAAACTATAATGGTCTTACAAATAAGTTTAATTCCATTAAAAAATTGAAAGATCCAAATTGCTGGACGTGTTCAAATGTAAAATTTAAAAGTTAAATATTTTAAAATTAAAAATTATAGACGTAGTTGTGTAATAAATTTATAAAAGAATATAATCTTTTAATTTAACTAAATCAATAATTTAACCTGAGTTTAATCATGCCAGAATTGCCTTTTGAGATATGGAAGGATCGAATTAATAATGAAATTAAAACCTTACAAAGGTTAAATGTTATTGAGAAAGACTCTGTAGTTTGGCATTCGAATAACATAGAATTATTAATTAGCATTAAAGCTTTAGGATTTGTTTTAGGAGATTTTAAAGATGACGTGAATCTGGTACCTCAAAAATCTCATCGTATTTTCATGAAAATCAATAGATCTTTTCCATATCCGGGTGGAATTGATTTCGCTTGGTATTCTAATATTTTCCATCCCAATATCCATCCTGTTGAATTAACTTCTTCTAAAAACCCTGGCACGGGATACATATGCTTAAATGTTCTTAAACAATGGTCTAGACTTTCAGACTTAGAAACTACAGTGAAAGCATTAGAAAAATTAGTGGAAAATCCTAATCCAGATGATCCACTTAAATATGATTTATGTCTTGAAGCTGCTAAGTTCTTTAAAAAAACTGATATGGATGATCTTAGAAAGCAATATCAAATTGAAGAAGGTGAGGAAGAACAAGAAGAAGACGAGATAATCATTATCGATGATTAAAATTTAGTAATTAATACAGAAAAAATGTAAGTTGAAATTAAGATCCTCCAATAACTCTTGCCCACAACGATAATTTATCATTTTCTTGTAAACCAAATTTATGCACGGCATCTTCAATTGTTATTGAATTTGGCAGTTCTTTATCTTGAAGAACTAAAGTATACGTTCGTTGCTCAGCACTTATAATTCCCATGTGCTTAATAACTATGTCTATAATGCGTTCAATTAAATGATGTTCTTTAACATCTAGCTTTATTAACTTGCCTGTTCTTGTATCTTCAACCGATATCCTCATTAATTATTCACTTTTTTGTTTTTAATTGATTTATTCTCAACTATACTAAAATACTTTTTGAATTCCATTATTTTGCTTGGAATATAAGAATTTAATATTTCTCTTTTTTTAAATCTATTTTAACTTGTTATTACTTTTTCTCTGTATTATTCTCAATCTGTAGAAGAAATAATACGAAAGAGTTATAAATTAATGCTTTTTAAATTTATTTGCGAAAAAATTTACCAAAATTTATGTGGTTCTAAAGACCAAGAAAAAATAATAAAACAAAATGAAATTCTCAAAAAAAAAAGTATTGGCTCTTGTTATTATTGCCATAGTAGGTACAGGCATCGGAACTGGAGCTGTGATTTTCCAAATACGTCCTACATCTGCTCCAGAAATAGATTACTGGATTCCTGGAGCTCCGGCTAATATAACCAAATCTCAATTGATTAAATTTGGAGTTATTGGCGATATGGGTGAAATAACAGGTGATGGTGCCTGGGAAGGGGCCTGGTTGGCTGCTCACGAGATAAATCAAGCTGGTGGTATTGTAGTCAACGGTACAACATATTATTTTGCTCTTACTTACGAGGATACTAACGAAGTCGACATTGATTTCGTCACAACTGAAGGAGTTGCTGCTGTAGAGAGGCTAGTATACGATAAAGGCATTCAATTCGCTCTTGGTGGATTCAAATCTGAAGCTGTGATCGCATATCAAGAAATATTAATGGATAATCAAATAATCTTTCTTAGCTGTGGTGCAACGACAGATATATACACCCAAAAGGTTCAGGATTGGTACGAGAGATACAAGTACTTTTTCAGAATTATGCCACTCAACGCAACTTCGATTGCAGCCGAAATATTTAGCTTTATAGCATATATTGGAGGATACTTGAATGTAACGAGAGTTGGTATTCTCTATGAAGATCTAACTTGGACGAAGGGTCTGGTAAAAGCTCTAAAAGATTATCTACCATATTATGGGTTTGATCCAATTATTGGTGGTCTAAATGTCCCTTTCGCTCTTGAAGATTCTCTTTCACCAGAACAAATAGGTGCCCACTTGAATACTTTATGGGGAGCTGGAGCCCAATTAGTAATTCCCTTAATCTCCCAACAAGCTGGAACTACCATGACTACTCAATACACCGTTATTCAACCAAATTTCACTTTAGTTGGCATTGATGTCATGGCACAGCTTCCAAGCTACTGGAATGACACTGGTGGGGCATGTGAATACGAGACTGTAATGGTATCAACAGTCAGAACTAACAAAACTGAATTAACACTCACATTTTGGGATGAATTTGTCGCTAAGTGGGGTCATGACCCGCTTTACACGGCAATAGGTACCTATGACGCTATCTACTTATGTAGAGATGTAATCAATAATTCTCAATCTTTTAATTCCGATGTTTTAGTTTCAGATCTGGAGAAATTTAATATAAACAACACAAGAATGGGTGTTAGTGGGTACCTTGCCTTTACAAAAAGTCACGATTTAGTACAAGGGTGGCCATATGCAGTTGGTCTATGGGCCCAGTGGCGAGAGGATCCATTAAATCCAGGTCAGGGGCTAACGTTTTGCGTCGAATCAGGAGGATTATACCCAGATTCCATCGCAAATGGTGGACCTGTAGAGTTACCACCTTGGGTGGGACCATTTTAAAAACAACATTGAATAAATATATTGCAGATTTAAAGAAAAATGAAATTGAAAAAAATGACTTTTAAATTGATCTTTTGGTTCTTCTTATTCAATTTAGGTTTAGGTTTCTTAATTACAATACAAAACAATTCGATGGTTAATTCTCCTCCATTTCAAACTGTTAATAACTCTTTACCCAAAGTTTCATCAGGAGGGTTCACCTGGAAGTCACCGATTACCAAATCTGTTGGAAATTATCCTCAAAGTGTCTTTGTAAGAGATGTAAATAACGATGGCTCAAATGATGTTGTAGTTGCAAATTTCGATGAAGATATCTCAATGCTACTCTGGAACAGTAATTCTCGCAATTGGGAGGCGGATACTAGAAATGTTTGGGATAACCCCCGCAGTATTTTTGTAGAAGATGCAGATAATGATGGGAAAAACGACATCGTGACTGTGAATTATTTCACGGGAGGAGTCTCGATAATAATATGGAACGAATTCACTAGCGATTGGGATACGCCAACTGAAAGATATGTAGGAAATTTGCCCACAAGTCTTTTTATAGGAGATGCAAACAATGATGGACAAAATGACATCGTGACTGCAAATCGAAACGATAACAATGTCTCAATTTTAACCTGGAACAATATTTCTGCAAATTGGGATCCACAAATTACTAGATCTGTTGGACGAAGACCTTATAGTGTTTTTTTAGGTGATGCAAATAATGATGGGTATATTGATATAGCGACCGCTAATCTTATGGATAACAATGTCTCAATTTTAACCTGGAACAATGTTTCTGCAAATTGGAACCCTCAAGTTACTAAATCTGTAGGATATTCTCCCTCAAGTGTTTTTCTGGGGGATGTGAACAATGATGGGTACGTAGATATCGTGACTGCAAATCGAGATGATAATAATGTCTCAATACTCTGTTGGAACACAACGCTTGTTGATTGGGATCCACAAATTACAAAAGCTGTTGGAGATTCTCCTCACAGTGTTTTCGTAGGAGATGCAAACAATGATGGGTTAAATGATATTGTAACTGCTAATTTTAATGGTGATGATGTCTCAATACTATGCTGGAACAATAATTTAGGCAATTGGGATCCACAAATTACCAGATCTGTTGGACGAAAACCGTATAGCGTCTTTTTAGGAGATGCAAACAATGACGGGTATAATGACATCGTAACCGCAAATAGTCTAAGTAATGATGTATCGATTCTTTTATTCGATATTTCCGGAGACGCAGACAATACTCTGCTAATTTCATCAATTACGATTACTCTTATAGTAATAGCAATTTCAGGAACTTTTGGAACTGGAATGATAATAAGAAAAAGAAAAGTGATCAGAAAGAATTTACCTAAAAAATCTAAAAGTAAAATTTCTTACGAACATGTATTAAGTGCTCAAGAATTGGAAGAATTACGAAAAACTGAAGCGGAAGTTGGTATAGAAAAAGAAAAGTATACCTGTGTCGTGCATAGAGGGGATATTGTTGGTGCTGTATATATATGTCCTAAGTGTGAGACATTTTATTGCATAAAATGCGCTACCACCTTGAAAGAGAGAAGTGAAAAATGTTGGGCATGCGATAATGAAATTAAGCTTTAAAATTCGTAAGTTTTTTTAAATTCATTACTGCTTAATTTAGCGATTTTCACTAATGTAAATTTTTGTTCATTTACGAGTAATAAAAAGAGAAAGAGAAAAAAAAATTGAATTTTTATTATTTTAAATCTTTAATTCTAAAGTTAAATTTTCCTGGGTTTAAAAGATAATATCCCATTGACTGCTTCCATATTTTTTCATTTCTTCGAATTATTATCTCTTTACTTGCTGTCATTATTTATTTCCTCCATTAGTGTTTTTTTTTGTTTTTAATTTAAAGATAGATTAAAGAATTAATTAATGTTGTGTATAAATACTTAAAGGTAGTTTAAAGGATGAAAAAAAGTTTAAATCTTATTATTCAAACATAATGTTGATTTCTTAAAATAAGATTAGGACATTTCTAAATACATTCTAAAAATTAAAAAAATAATCAATAATAATGATTGACTTTTTTAAATTCCGAATAAATATTTATTTTTTTTTGAAACTATATTTAATATTGTGCTTATAGATTAAGCCTTTTTACTTCGGTGTTAATTTTAAATATTTTTAATTATTGGATGTAATATGATATTAAAGTTCAATTTCTTGATTACATGACCAACAATTCTCACCTTTCTCTTTTAACACCTGAGCACATCTTTCACAGTAAAAAGTCCTACAATTAGGGCATAAATAACTAGCGCCAATAATAGGTCCTTTATGTACAATACAAATATATTCTCTCTCCTCCACAGCGATTTCAGATTTAACTTTTTCTAGCTCATCCTTTTCTTTAAGCGATTCCTTATAACCAGGCTTAGATATTTCCATTTTCGCTCTTTTCGCTAAAACTCTTCTTGATTCGTCTCTAATCTCACGGATTTCACTTAATCTCGTAGAATCACTGATTTCAATGGGACAAGAGGGAGCGATAATACCAGTTGTACTACTGGAGATGGAAGGTTTACTTATAGTACCTAATGCTGAAACGAGTATCTGTTCTTCCTTTTTTACCCTGTTTAAGTAGTTTTTGATTTCGTTCTCTTTCTCTTTATAATCAGCCTTACCAAATAGCTCTGCTGCTGACTTTAAATATCTAGACCCTATTCCAAGGAGTCTTCCCTTTTCATCGAGATTTAATTCTTTGTCAGCTCTAATTAAATTCCATACAGCATCAAAATAAGTTGAAGTAGCAAGTGCCCAGTCTGCTCCACTTTCAAAACCACCTTTCCCATATGAGGAAGCGGCTTTACGCAGCATTAATTTGATATCTGAGTACATTTGTGCTTTAATTTCAATTTCATTAGACTCGTCAAATTTACATCCATAGTTTAGAGCTTGGCAGAAGGCTGAGTTTCCTGATGCTAGCAATTTAAGCTTGGTATCAGTAAATATGTCGCTAGCCTGTGTAAATAAATTTGCCGCTTCTACAAACCTATTAGGATCTTCATAATTTTCTGCAAGTTCCATGTATTCCCATGCCTTACAGAGGTAATAAATAGCCTCAAGTTCTCTTTGCTCTCGCTCGATTTCATATACTTTACAAATATCATTGAATTGTGAAGCAGCAACTTCAAAATTTTCAGCAGCTTCGAGGTGTTTGCCTTGCCTTGCTAAGATTCTCGCTTCTTCGAGATTTATTCTAGCTGAGCAGTAATCAATTCTTATTTTAGCTACTTTCTCAAGTTTTTCAAATCTTTCTCTTACTCTTTTTTCTTTTGACTTCTTTAAAGCATTTTCTAATGTTCTTATAGAGTTGTTGAAATTATTTCTGGTTGCTTTATACCCTTCAATAGCTTTCTCATGTTGTTCCTGTTTACTAAATTGTTCTGATTCCTCTAATAAAGCCCAAGCAGAATAATAAGATGCTTCAAAATTGTATTTAGATAATTCTTTAAGAATTTCACAAGCTTTCTCATAATTTAACTTAGCTTTTAGATGATTTTCCATTTTGTGAT
>CAYZTE010000025.1:0-22554 GCA_964481225.1 uncultured archaeon
CATCATTTAGTTTTGAGGTTTAAAAATTGAATTTTGAGACAATTAAATTTGAATTAAGAGAGGATGGCATTGGAATTTTAACGTTAAATAGACCGGATAAATTAAATGCTATGTCGTTTCAAATGTTTGAGGATTTGCATACAATATTTGATAGCTTAATGTTAAACTTGAATTGTAGGGTCCTTATTTTAAAAGGCCAAGGAAAAGCATTTTGTGCTGGTTTAGATTTAAAAGAGGTAAATCTTCTAAATATGAAGAAAAAACCAGAAGATTATAAAAAATTTTATTATCTGGATATTCCTGAGACATTTAAAAATAGAATGTATTTCCAATGGCGTCTTAGCCAAGTCATTATAAAAATGAGAAAAATTAGTCAGCCAATTATAGCCATAATACATGGAGCCGCCACAGGAGGGGGTTTTGCTCTTACATTAGCATCGGATATTCGAATTGCTGGTGAAAAAGCACGAATTAATAATGCTTTTATTAAATTAGGACTTTCTGGATCTGACGTAGGAACTAGTTATTTCCTTCCCCGACTTATAGGCATGTCACGCGCGGCTGAAATATTATATACAGGGCGCTTTATAGATGCTGAAGAAGCTGAGAGAATTGGCCTCGTTTTTAAAATAGTAAAAGGTGATGAGACTAAATTATTAGAGGTGGCAATGGAAATTGCAGAAAACTTACTTACAAAAAGTCCACTTGGACTTCGGATGACTAAGGAGGCAATCAATTTATCGATTGATTCACCAAGTTTAGAAACAATAATTCAATTAGAAAATAGAGCACAGACATTATGTGGGTCATCCAATGACATAAAAGAAGGCATATCTGCTTTTTTTGAAAAAAGAGAGCCAAAATATCCAAAGTTGTGAAAAAATGAAGAGAATGTGAATGTATATGGAATATAAAACTATAAAATTTGAATTGCGAGAAGATGGCATAGGTATTTTAACTTTAAACAGACCTGAAAAATTAAATGCAATTTCATTTCAAATGGAAGAAGAGCTACATCAGGTTTTAGATCAATTAATGGTGAATTTAGAATGCAGGGTTTTGATTTTAAGAGGCGAAGGAAGAGCGTTTTCTGCAGGAACCGATTTACAAGAAGGTTTAATTTTAAATTCGAAAAAGAATCCAGAAGGATACAACAAATTTTATTATTTAAACATATCAGAACCTCTTAAAAGAAAAATATATCATCAATGGTACATAACTCAAATCATCACGAAAATGAGAAAAATTTCACAACCAATTATAGCAGCAGTTCATGGTTCAATAGCTGGAGGTGGTTTTGCATTTGCAATGGCAGCAGATATTAGAATTGCCACCGAAAATGCAAAATTTATAAATGCATCCATCAACATTGGATTAACTGGTGCAGATATGGGAGGTAGTTATTTCCTTCCACGCCTTATCGGCCTATCCAGAGCGACCGAAATACTTTATAGCGGGAGGGCTATCAATGGAAAAGAAGCTGAGAAGATTGGATTTATCCTAAAAGTTGTAGAGAAAGAAAACCTATTGATTGAGGCAATAAAATTAGCAGAAAAATTGTTAACAAAAAGCCCTTTAGGTTTGCGCATGACGAAGGAAGCCCTTAATTTATCGTTAGATTCTCCAAGTTTAAATAATATAGTGCAATTTGAAAATAGTTCCATTGTATTGGCTTTCTCCTCCAAAGATGTTAATGAGGCTGCTAGCGCTTTCTTTGGAAAGAGAGATCCAAAATATCCATTACGTTAAAAACTTAATTAAACTTTCTATATTTTATTAATTATTCTGAGGTAATGTTATGTCAGAAGCAAAAAAGGTTTCAGATTCAAAAGTTGAAATTACACAAGTTATGATGCCTGAACACGCAAACGTAGCTGGTAATGTTCATGGGGGATACATAATGAAACTTGTTGATCAAGCAGGTGCGATAGTAGCAGCAAGGCATACTCATCGTAATTGTGTTACAGCATCGGTTGATCGAATGGATTTTATCTCTCCTGTCTATGTTGGAAATTTAGTGTTTGCAAAAGCGTCATGTAATTATGTATCAAGAACATCAATGGAAATAGGCGTGAGGATAGAAGCTGAATGCTTAAGAACTGGTACTCATACCCATGTTGGATCCGCATACTTAACTTTTGTTGCTCTAGATGAAAACGACAAGCCAGCCGAAGTTCCAAAACTTATTTTGGAAACTGAAGAAGAGAAACGTCGATTCGAGGATGCCAAGAAAAGAAGAGATATAAGATTGCAACAAGTTAAAAAACATAAACATATCCAGCAACCGTGTATAGTTAGACCTGAAAAACTAGAGTAAACTAAATTATAATTTCATTAACACTTCTTATTTACTAGTTTTGAGTAACTAATGTATTTATAAAATTGAAAAAATAATTATTATCCTTATTTAATGAGGGAATTATCATGGAAGAAGTTAAAAAAACCCCAAAATTAAAGCGCAGAGTTTCTTTATTTGCACTTACCATATATGGAGTAGGAAATGTATTAGGTGCTGGGATATATGCGTTAATTGGGGAAGTTATAGGAGAAACAGGAAATATCTCTTGGCTAGCTTTCATATTAGCATCTATTACAGGAGCATTAACCGGATTATCATATGCCGAACTTTCAGCAATGTATCCTAAAAGTGCCGCTGAATTTGTTTATACAGAAGAAGCATTTAAGATACGGATTCTATCGTTTATATTAGGATGAATAATTATCTTTTCTGGTATTTTATCTGCTTCGACTGTTGCTTTGGCATTTGGCGGTTATCTATCTGATTTAATCGGCATACCGTCAATAATACTTAATATTATTTTCGCAATTGATCTTGTGTTAATTCTCAGTATAATAAATTTTATTGGTATTAAGACATCCACTCGAACTAATATATTATTTACATTAATCAAAGCATCGGGTTTAATTATAATAATTATAATTGGCTTTTTTGGAGTACAGGAACCAAATTATTTCACGCTTCCATCAGGTTCATCTCTTGTTGTGATTTTTTCCACAGTTGCATTAATATTCTTCGCATATATGGGGTTTGAAGATATTGCCAATATTGCTGAAGAAGTGAAGGAACCTCATAAGAACCTACCTAAAGCAATAATTTATTCGATTATTATTACAAGTATCCTCTATTGCTTTACTGCGATTGCGGTGGTAAGTATATTACCTTATAGTCAAATTGCAGCATCTGATGCCCCATTAAAACCGTTGCTACAGAAATATTAGGATCGACTGGTGGTGTAATTATGTCATTGATAGCATTATTTGCTACAGCAAATACAGTTCTCATCATGTTAATTGTTACATCTCGAATGATGTATGGCATGGCACGTGATAAAGCACTTCCCGAAGGACTTAGTAGAATTTCACCAATATATAGAACTCCTATTTTTGCTGTGATTTTAACCATGTGTTTTACAATTGTCCCAACATTATTTGGTGACATTTCAATAGTTGCACACGCTACTGTTTTTGGAGTACTTATAACCTTTTTCTTAGTTAATATAAGTTTGATTGCTTTAAGAAAAAACAAACCGGATCTGGAAAGACCTTTTAAAATAAAACCAAGTTACAAGGGAATTCCCATAATTGCTTTATTAGGTTCAATTATATGCATCGGCCTACTATTCACTTTTGATTGGTTAATTATTCTTATTCAAGTGATAATTACTCTCTATGGATTTGGAGTTTTCTACGCCATGAAATCAAAAATAGAAACAAAAGCGTTAAGTAAAATTAAGGAATAGTTTACAATTCATTAATGTTGCAATATCCAACAATCTCGTCTCTTAAAAAGATATTAAAAGGAAAAGCTTTATTAACATAGGGTTTTATTAAACTGACTAAAGTGTCATGTTCAGGTTTTGAAAATACATGTTTAAATTCTTCCCCTACACCTTCAAGAAATTGATATTGTTGAAGTACAAAATTACCTTTAAATCCCAATTTCTTTAGAAAATTCACGATTTCTTTGATATCCTCTACGTTTAATAAACTTTCCACGTAAGTAGTACGTGTCTCAAATTCTATATCTTCTTGATTGTTCAGAAACTCTATAGTCTCTGTTAATTTGCCTATATCTACTTTAACACCTGTAATTATCTCGAGTTTTTCTTCATTTGACGGACCTTTTAAATCTAATGCAACTCTATTAATGTATTGAGCGATTTCCTTTATTACATTTGGATTTGACCCGTTTGTATCAACACTTAAGTATTTACCGGTTTTCTCAATTTCGCTACATAAATCAAGTAAATCATTTTGTAGTGTTGGTTCTCCACCAGAAATACTAACTCCGCTTACTAATTCATTAGTTTTTATTTTGTCAATCAATTCTTTGATCTCATACTCTCTACCAACATTAGGTTGCAAAAGATATTTATTATGGCAAAATTGACACTTGAAATTACAGCCAACTGTAAAGATAACCATGGCAGATTTATGAGGGATATCCTTAGTGCTAATATCGATTATTCCCCCTATCCTCATTATCTAACTCATTCAATACTCTTTTTTAATTAAATCTTCTACTTGATGTAATGGTAAACTGAAAGGTCCAGGAGATTCTAATTTAAGTGATGTAAGTGCTGCCGCGAATTTTAACGATTCTTCAGGATTTTTATTTATCCTAGATCCTACATAACTGATAAAAGCTGTATCTCCTCTTCCAGTCCTCCCATTAGAGTTTTTATTTTTCCAAGGAAAGAAATAAAATTCGTCATTGGATAAAACAGAAATTCCACCTTTATGGGTAATAAGAATTTCTTTAGGGCCAAATTTAGCTAGCTCTTTTGCAGCCATTTTTATGTCTTTTTGATAAGTCAGTATTTTAGCTTCAGTTTGATCTAATTTTAAAACTTGAATATTAGTTATAATCCGGGCAATCTCCTCCTGAGATAATTTTGAGTAAAAAATCCTTTTATTGTCTCCCATTCTTGTAAATCCTTGCATATCTAGGCACAAGTTATTGTGATACACGTCTTTCAAATGATCTAATAAATTTAAATCAATTTCTCCGGCGATAATAGGTCCAATGACAAAAAATTTTGTTTTAACATCAGGAATTTCTTCTTTTTGAAATGAACCGGCGAATCCTAAAGGTTTATAGCTTCTAATTTCCATGTTTTTAGATGAATAAATATTTCTCAGACCAGAAGTTTCTTCTGAGGGATAGGCATGATATCTAATACCATTCTTTTTGAATATATCTAATAATGAAAAATCTTCTTGCTTTAATCTTGTTATAACTGTAATTTTAAGACCCATGTGGCTACCCGCGATTCCACCGTAGTATACAGCTCCACCTAATGAAGTGTAACTGTTTCCATCTACTTCAATAATGTCCTTAGCAATATGTCCGAGAATAACAATATCAGATTCGATACTCATGAGTACATTTATTAAAACAATTTTTATATTTAAGAAACTATCGCTTTTTAAATTAAATGGAACTTATTTTTAAAACAAATGCACTTTTATTGTCTTGATTTCTAATTACCAAATAAAAAAGAGAAAATGATAAAGAAAAAATTATATTTAGAAATTTTCAGTTTATCTATTCATAACTAATGATGGATTTTCAATTTTCCCACTTTTTTTTAAACCATTAAAATAACTAAGCAAGATTTTTTCTTTTATCTTGTAAAATTCAGAATTGGGCATTACATTGATTTTCCTATCATCTATTTTAGCTTTACTTGAACGTTTTTCCAAACTTTTCACATCACTCCTAGAAAATGTTTAATTTGAATATTCTATTATTATTAGATAATATATTATTGCTTATATTTAAGCTTTTCCCATACTTTTCCCACCATAAAACAAATGATTGAAAAGGGATATAAAAAATATCAAATATAAGAATCTAAACATTATTCAGATTTATATATTTTCACTGAAAACTTTTATAAAAACATTAAAGAAAATTAATGATTATTTTGAAAAAAACTAGATCAAAAGTTTTTTTAAATTTTTTTGAAGCCTTTTAAATTTTTCGTTTTTTGAAACCTTATCAAAGAGTTTTTAAAGGTTTTTTAATTTCCAAATACAATTTAGTAAAAATTAAAATTAACATTTTAATTAGGTATAGGACTCATGATTTTAGAAGATTTGGTAGGATTATTAAAGAAAAAAGGATTTAAAGACACGCTTTACGTGTTAACCAACTTTAAGGACTATGCAACGGATAAGCACACTTTCTATAACGAGTTAAACAAATTTAGCTATTATAATTCGTTTTTTCGGGTTAAGGACGAATTAATTAAGAAAGGACTAATAGAAATTGAACAGAATAATAAAGTAAAATATATCAAATTAACTGAAAAGGGTTTAGAAGTCTATAATAAGCTAAATGTAATAAATGATCTAATTAAGGGTTAAATCCCTCTTTATATTTTTATCTCTAATCCCTGAAGAAGTGCATATTTTTTTGATATTAAAAAGACTAGTTGTAGGTTCTCTTGGTACTAATTCCTATATTTTTGGTTCTTCCAAGACTAAAGAAGTAGTAGTTATAGATCCTGGAGGCGATCCAGATAAAATCATCAAATCCATAGAAGAAATGGGAGCAAAGCCGATTGCTGTTTTATTAACGCACGGACATTTTGATCATACTTTAAAACTTGGAAAAATTTTAAGATATTTCGATATTCCTTTAATGTTCAATAAAAAAGAATTCGATTCTGCTATATATAACCATAAAAAAGCGAATAATTGGTTGAAAGAAGGCGATCATATAAATATTGGTGACATTACCTTACATGTTCTTGAAACTCCAGGTCATTCACCTGGTTCTCTCTGTTTCTATTCAAAGGACGTGAAAGAATTCGATAAGCTAAAAATAGACGGAGTTATTTTCTCAGGAGACTTAATTTTTAGGCGAAGCATTGGTAGATCGGATCTTAGAGGAGGAGATCCTAATCTTTTATTTTCCAGTATCAGAAACAAAATTATGTACAATCTTGAATTTACGGATAATTTTCTCCTATTTCCGGGTCACATGGATATTACTTCAGTTGGGGAAGAAAGAAGAATGAACATGTTTAAGGATTATTTCCTTTAATAAATCATGGATTATTTAAAATAATAAGATTCAGTTATTTTAATCTAAATTTTTAAAAACCTATAATTCTATTATAATATTAAAAATTTAGAATATATTCCTAAAGGTGTATTTAAGATTGATTAATAGGGCTGAAGTCAAGGCAATTATTCGGCGTTTTGAAGAAAGAGAGGGCATCCGTGGAGTCATCATTTGCGATTCAAGCGGTCTCCCAATCGATTCAAATATGGAAATTGACCTTAGTGAAGAGGTAGCCGCTTATGTAACTTCCCTAATAGGAAAAGGGAAACAAGTAGTTGAAGCACTAAAAGAAGGTACTTTAAATTTCATTAGATTAGAAACGTCAAAAGGCGAGACAATGGTAGCACTGGAGGAAAATCTGATTTTAATTATTTTGAAATAACTTTTATTAAATGTTTATTTTTTCCATCTTCCTTTTTTATATATTTGATAAATTTAAATTCCTTAAAACTATATATTTATTTAAGATAATTTCTTTACCAATTTCAGAATTCAAATCTATTGAAATTATTTTATAAGGATAATATATCATGGTTGATAAAAAAGTTCTAGAACAAAAATTAGCAGAATTAATGGACATTGTGCCCGAATGCGAGGGACTTATCGCTGCTAACGCTCAGGGGAAGGTTTTGGTTGGTCAAACAATTACTGAAATGGATCACGGGAAAATTGCAAAAGCATGCGCAGCAATTATCAAGGATAGTAATAGTTTAGGTAATGATATTGGAAAGGGCTCGTTAAAAACAACGACTATAGAACTTGAGAATGGTTTTGCCGTGTTGGTAGGATCAAAAGACAATGTATTAATTGCTTTAGCAGGACTGGATGGAAAGGCGTCATTAGGCCTTTTAAAAAGAAACCTAATTTCAATTTCTAACCTCTAATTTTATTTTAACCTTTTCTTAAAGCAAAATAAAGAAAAAACAATTTAGGAAATAAATTATTTTTTAGATTTTTTCTTTTTTTCAGCCAATCCTCTTTCTTCTAACAGTGAATCTAAGTCCATCTTCTTCTTTTCTTTAACTTCTTTAGGTTCTTCTTTTTTCTTAGGAATTTTCTTAACCGGGACTGGTTTTTTCAATTCCGATGGTAATACGTACCTGCGTCGTCTTGGTTTTTTTTTGACGGGTTCTTCGATTGGAGTTTCTATTCTTTTCATTGTTTTTCTGGAGTAAATAAGTGCCACGATCCAGGCTATGACGAATATTGTTATCATGATATACATGAAATATTCAATAAAGTAATCAAAAATGGGAAGCTCATGAACTATAAAGTATCCATTCGCGGATACAGTTATGTTTTCATTAGTTAAAATATTTTGAGCGGTGATATTTATTGAAATCGTTAGTCTCTTAATTTCTGGAATTGATATTTCAATAATCAAATATGTACTTTCTCCTGATTCTAGTCGATCTAAGGCTATATAGTCTGCTTCCACAATCGAATATTCCAAATAATTATTTATTTCAATAGAGATATTAGTTATTTTCAAATGTGAGTCCCCGTAGTTGTTTAGCGTTATAGTAAAGGTGGTAGCGCTATTTTGATATATTTGAACATCGTTTTTCTTAAAGGAGATCGAGATATTATTTTCTTCATGAATGATATTTACTGAAACATTTTTTGACACCCCATTTATCGAATCTCCATTCCAAGATAATTGAACGAGCAAATCTCCTTCGAATTTAATACCTATTGTATTTATTGGAAATGTTGTATACCCGTCTATATCTGTTAATTCCCATCCAATATTAGTCCAAGAGTTATTATTGAAGTATTGACAAGTAATATTTTTACCTGATAATTCTTCACCAAATTCAGTTGTTAGATTAGAGCTTATATTAAATGCTTGTCCTTTAACAGGATTATTAGGATTAATCGTGATATTAGTAAATATACTATTTAGTTTTAAAGAAAATTCATTAGTAAATTGTTCATAACTACTTACAAAATTTTGATCAAATATATTTGCCAAAAATGTTGTGTTGTCGGGAATGTATAAGCAATCATCTCTTTCAAAAACGTTTAATATATTCCTACTTGTTGTTGTTTCGGTAATTCTTAATGCGAGAATGTGTCCGTCAAAAATGTTATTTGTTTCATTACTAAGTAAGGAATACTCATTACATTCATAAGTTCCGACGTCATTATTTTCAATAAAAACAGTAATAATTGCCTTAGCACCAGCTAATCTAATAGGAGCGTTAACACCTTTCCAGATTTTCGTGGCATTATTGAGTGTGGGAATCGTTAAGTTAACACTAAATTCACTGGAATCGGCTGGATGTCCGGAAAAGTTTAATACTACTGTATTTGAAGTTTTATTGGCAATGATCCACTCTTCATTAGCATAAGATACAAGTTTAACGTCAATTTTCACGTTAAGAGAGATGAAAGAATGCATGTTTTGAATCGTTGTTCTAAAATTAACCACTTCATTAGGATTTAGAATGCTTTCACTCTGCTTAAAAGTTTTTAATAAGACGGGTAGTTGCTGGTGCCCTATTTCATGAGAAAATTCTTCATTTACATCATCAATATTTATGGGATAAAAATTTGGTCGGGAAAAAACGGTGGTTTCGTTTACAGAAGCAATTAATAAGGTGTAGTTATTAAAGACCTTGTTTTTTACTTCGCCGTTTAGGATGTTTTTCTTTAAACTTGAAGAATAATTGCATCCATTTAATTCAATGTCATAAGCATCAATATAAATTGTTGTTTTCTTGCATCCTATCGCGGAACCATTGAACCAGAAATATCCTAAATGATATTCTCCAAATACATTTACATCAGTAGATAAATCTAAAATTGTCTGATTATTAAAATCATAAAAAAGATCAGATCCAAGAATTTTTCCAATTGAAGACATTAAATTTGCATTTGGAAATCTTGTTCCATTTGGATAGAAAAGACTCACATTCGCATTACCAATTTTTGGCGCTTTGAGATCATCATCTTGTATCTCAACGCTCACTGAAATGTTATCGCCATACATGAAACCATTTGTTTCCCATAACGTTCCTTTATAATTAATATAGCTGTGCATTCTATGTACGAAATTAAAGCTAGTTAAAGTCAAGGAATAAGTTCCATTGAGATTTGCAACACTACCATAAACAATTATTTTATAGTTGCTAGGGTTTTCGTTTAAAATGGTTTCTCCACTTGTTTGGCTAAGAATTTGTTCGCTGTTAGGATTCGTTAAATTATGCGCATTCATAAAATTTGGATAAATGTACCAAAACTCAAGAAAAGTCCAATTATCAAATTTCTGAGAATAATTATCTAAGCCATAATTTAGAGTCCATTCTGGATCATCGTCATAAGTTACACTATAACTTGCTGAAGCATTTTCAACCCAATAAGCATTTACAGAATAGGTTACATTAAATTTGAATCCCTTAATAATACTTTTGTTCCAAGTAAGATATACTTGAAATTGGTTTGCGGCATTATCTTCAATGGGCGTTGAAAAATTATGATTCCAGCGTCCTAATCCCCAAGTTAAATAGGAACTCTCGTTATAAGGAAATGTTTTTATTTCTAAATCTTCCATGGAGATATTCTGAATGTTTAATGTAGACATGCCAGTTATGTTAAAGTCTGAAGGCATGTATCCTCTTGTTACATTTATTTTAAATGAACTAGCGTCTAATTGACCGGACTCATACTTATCTTTATGTTCTACTACCTTTTGAGCATTAATCCACCTTTCTCCATCGTTATGGGTAGTTTTTAATTGATGTTCAGTTATTAAATCATCACCATAATCGTAATAAGGAAGAGCGACTAAGCTATACACCTGTTTTGAGTTGTTCGATTTTATCACGATAAAATAATTTGAAAGGTTTAAATTCCGTGTATTGCTCGTATTAAATTTAAAGAAAGACAATTTGTCATCTGTATAATCCACTAATATAGAATCAATCAATTGACTTTCATCTGGACCTAAATCAATGGTTCTTAGATTATTCCCATCTTCATCTCTTACGACAGTTCTATTTGCTCTATATAATGTTATATTTAACTGCGAGGTTGCAGCTTCAACAGTATCTAAAGTTCTTATCCAGGCGTAAAAGCCATTTACTGTTGATTTTGCGCCCCTTAAATCAAATTCTAACGCCACATATTTAGTATCGGTTATGGGCAAATCAAAAGCTAGTGTAGATCTTAAGTCAAAATTATAAAAACTAGCATTAAATGGTGCTAGATCTGCTCTTTCAAATAAAATTCGAATATGGGAACTATTTTTTAGGTCGATATAATTTAGGTTTTCATTTACTAATCTTTTTCTAATTTCTTGAATTCCTAAACTATGATTTATGGGGATTGCATTTATAACAGTATTCCAAGTAGACTGCGAGATTTCTTTCACTTGTACTGTCAAATTAGCATCATCGCTTAATTCACAAAGGAGGGATAAAAGTAATCCTAAAATATTAGATCTATTGAATCTGACCTTTCCGTCTATTACTATTGATGTATATGTCGTATCAGTGAAGTTAGCTGTTACTGTGAAATTTAAGACTCCATTAGTGGCATTTAGGCCAATTTTACTTGAATTTGAACCATCTACTAAATAATTGAAGTTCAATTCCTTAACTTTCTCTGTCCCGGGACCAAGTGTTATGTTAGAATAACTCTCATTCAAATCAAAGGAGATAAATTTTGATACATGTAGGGCATCATCATCCTCTAAAACATGGTCTGTAGTAAAATTATTTTCAAAAGTGAAATCAAAAGCACCATAAGTGAGATACATATCATCGTATGCTAATGAAGGAATTTCGAAATATTCTTGATTATCATTTAAATTCACAGACTCATTATTGGCATAGATTCTAACATCCTGGGTATCTCCAATACCAGTAATATAATCACTTAAGTCAAGAGCAGAGCTTATAGATGCTTTATCTAATTCTTTATCATTATAAGTATCGGGTAAATAATTCCTCTTACCTTGATTAAAATTGGCTAGGAATTGTAGGTTAGGTAAAGCAATTAACGTGAACAAAATTAAGACAAAAAAAATCCGTCTACTTTCTTTTTTTCGTCGAATCAACAAAATAACCGTGATGGCTAATTTTTGTTTATAAAATAATTTAAAAGTATTAAAATTTCCTAATTTTTTTAGTTTACTAAGTGAAATTTCAAAATGACAAAATATTATAAAATTCTAAAACCTTCTTTATAACTAAATAAGTAATCAAATTAGAGGAAACTTGAGATGAGTGAAGATCAAATATTTAATGAAATAGAACAGAGCAAAGATGAATATGTCAAATTCTTACAAGAATTGATACAAGCAGAATCCTATAATCCTCCGGGAAATGAAAAAAATGTGGCACTAATAATTAATAAATATTTGAAAGATACCAGAATTAAGGTAGAGACTTACGATTTTGGGGATAATCGTGCTAATTTAATAGCATACCTAAATGATAATTTTGGCGGAAAAAATCTCTTATATAATGGTCATATGGACGTAGTTCCTCCAGGAAATGAAAAAGAATGGAAATATCCCCCATTATCTGCTGAAATTAAAGGTACTAAAATGAAAAAGAGAATTTTCGGAAGAGGAACAGTGGATATGAAATCAGGATTAACAGCGATGGTTATATCTTTAAAAATTTTAAAAAAATTAGGCGTGAAGCTTTTTGGAAATCTAATACTTAATGCTGTTGCTGATGAAGAGACCGGAGGGAAATTTGGAACAGGATGGTGCTTGAAAAATCATTTAAAATCCATTAAGTGTGATTTCGTCGTTATTGGTGAAATGACAAGCTTACCGCCATTAGGCAGAGGTATCCTCATTGGTGAAAAGGGACATCTTAATTTAAAAGTTATAACAAACGGCATTTCTTGCCATTCAATGATGCCAACAATGGGGAAAAATGCAATCGATATGATGAGTGAAATCATACAGAATTTAGATAAAATGGATAAATATTTACCAGAGATACAACCACCTTTATCTTATGATAAACTTAAAGGTTTTATTAGTGAATTCTTTCCAAATAAGCAAATATTTGAAAGGATTTTTAATGAACAGAAAATTCTTCAAGATCTTTTACATGCAATGACTCATTTTACAAAAAGTTTTACGATGATTAACGGAGGAATAAAAGAAAATGTAATTCCAGATAGATGTGAAGCCATAATTGATTTTAGATTATTGCCAGGACAATCTCCTGATATAATAATAAATGCTCTAAAAAAAATGCTCATTGATGACTTAGGATACGATGTAAAAGATGAACCAATAGGAAGCCCAGAAGAAAGTTTTGTATATATTGAAATATTTCATCAAGGAGAAGGTTCATATTGGCAAGATTGGGATAAATCTCAAGCTTTAAAGGACCTTGTCAATATAATTACTAAAGTTTATGGTCAAAAACCTGTTTACATTATTTCTCCTGGAGCAACAGATGCTCATTATTACCGCAACATCAATTTTTGTCCTAAGACTGTCGGTTTTGGTCCAGGAAATGCAGCAATTGCCCATGCAACTAACGAATCGATTGAAGTTAAAGAATTCATTAATGCAATTAAAGTATATACATTATTTGCATATAATTTCTTAAAATAATTATAATATGTTCTGAAAATCTCTATATGTAATAACTTAATGATTTGTACGCAAATCTTAAAATTAACACAGAAATTTATATGATTTTGCTGTTATTATTTTATTAATTCTTAACTTGATTGATAAAATTAGAGTAAATTGCCAGAGTTGAAAATAGAAGACACGGTCGTTCTTTTAGATGCTTCTAGATCCATGGTAAGAAAGGATTTTAAACCTAACAGATTGGCTGTCGAACTAAAAACAGCTAAGAATTTCATACATTCAAAATTATCTATTGATATGAAAGACAGAATTTCAATAATTTCTTTCGGAAATGTTACTAAAAAGTTAATCAATTTTGCCTTTGAAGAAGAGAAATTAATTAAATCCTTAAACAAAATTCAAATATCTGGCAATGGGATCCTACATGAAGGTATTGCGTTTGCACTTCAGATTCTCGTTGAAGAAATGCGTAAGATTGGTGGTAAAACTAATAGAATTTTCATCATTACCGACAATAAACTTGAATTTGATACCACTAGGCTTCAAAAAATGGTCGAAATTGCTAAAGGTCTGGGGATTTTTATTGATGCTTGTCAAATGGGAATGACTCGAGAACATACAGAAAGTACCTTAAAAAGAATTACTCAGTCAACAGGAGGAGAATTTGGATATTTCACCAATTCAAAAGCATTAATTAGCGCAGGTGAAGCTTTTGCTTCAAAAAAGGATGTTAAAGACACCACGGATTATTTTTCTCCTGATAAAAAGGAAAAAATCGCACCATTAGTTAGTGAAATTGCCTTGCCATTAAGAAGGCCTTCGGTATTAGAACTTCGATTAATGATGGGTGGAAAAGATCGAGGACAAGAAAAATGTCAAATTTGTCATTCTGTAAAAGCGCCCGTTACAAATGCTGATTTCTATTCAGAAGGAAGATATTGTCCTTCATGCGACAGAGCCATGCATTTATCATGTGCTGCGATGTGGGCAAAAAAAACGGAATACAAGGAAACTGTTTTTCGATGTCCATTCTGTTTTTTCTTATTAGAATTACCAGTAACGGCATTGAAATTCGCCCGAGATAAGACGGAAGAACCTCAAGAAATAAGGATTATTGATGAAGAAATAAAAGAAGATACAAAAATGATAATAATTCCAGACACAAACATTGATGAGATTAATGCTTCTTGTTCGTATTGTCATAGCATCTTTTTGGGTGATTTTAAAGTGTTCCAATGCGAGAATTGTAATTCTTATTACCATGAACCTTGTTTAAAAAAAATGAACAAAGAAATACAAGCATGCAGATATTGCGGAGCAAAAATTAGTTTCGAATAACAAACCAAATTCTAATTTTGTTTAAAATATTTAAGATAGCATTCTTTTTATTACTAAATTAGAAGAGTGAGGTAAATCATTTTGGTGAAAACCAGAAAAAAAAAATGGATCATTACTTCCGCTTGGCCCTATGTAAATGCCATCCCGCATTTGGGCAACATGATAGGGAGTGTTTTGTCATCGGATGTTTTTGCAAGATTTTGTCGATTAAAGGGTGATGAAGTAGTATTTGTATCAGGGTCAGATTCTCATGGTACTCCAGTTGCCGTTGCTGCTAAAAAACAAAATGTGCCTGCGGAAGAATTGGCAATGAAAAATCATGAAATTATTAAGACTCTATTCCAAAAGTGGAAGATTTCATATGATAATTATACTCATACACATAATCCTATACATATTAAATTTGTTCAAGATTTTTATTTAGATGTTCAACAGAATGGTTTTATTTTTGAAAGAGAGATTGAATCACTGTACTGCCCTACCGATAACCTATATCTACCTGATCGTTTTGTAGAAGGTATTTGTCCTCATTGCGGTACCCCTGGAGCAAGAGGAGATCAATGCGATAATCCTGAGTGCGGAAAACTATTAACTCCCCTAGAATTGAAGGAAGCAAAATGCGCAATATGTAATTCTACTCCGCAAGTAAAAAAAACTAAACACTGGTACATGAATTTTCCTAAATTACAAGAGCGTCTCGAAGAATTAATTGAAAATAATGAAATTATTCCTCCCAATGCAAGATTGATGTGCTTAAATAGCATTACTGAAGGCTTACCAGAAAGAGCAATTACTAGGGATTTAAAATGGGGGATCCCAGCTCCGTTTAAGGGAGCTGAAAATAAGAGCATATATGTCTGGTTTGAGGCTGTATTAGGATACATTTCAGCAGTTAAAGAATGGGCGGAAAAAGTTATTGAGAAGCCAGAAAAATTTGATTATTTTTGGAACGATCCAGATTCTAAAGCTGTTTACTTTATTGGAAAGGATAATATTATATTTCACCTGATCATTTTCCCTGGTTTAGAAATGGCTTATAATGATGATAAACACGAGGATAAGAAATTTATATTACCATACAATGTTTCTTCAACTGAATTTCTGATGTACGAGAACGACAAATTTTCAAAATCAAGAGGTGGTGGTGTAAGGATTGACGAGGCTTTGAAATTAGCTCCATTAGATTATTGGCGCTTTAATTTGATTTATAATCGCCCTGAAAAGAGTGATACCTCATTTCTTTGGTCTGAATTTGATAATAATGTTAAAATGTTAAATGACGTTATCGGTAATTTCATACATCGGTCTTTAACTTTTATAAACAAGCAATTTAAGAGTACTATTCCAAAAAGGATCGATTTAGATGATATTGATAAAGAATTCCTTTTAAAGATAAATACCATCTCAAGTAAAATAGGAAAATTATTAGAAAATTTTGAATTAAGAAAAGCTCTTAGGGAAATTGTCAATTTTGGAAGAGAAGGAAATGGATATTTAAATGATAAAGCACCATGGCATTTAATAAAAAAGAATAAAGATGCCGCTGGTCACGTGTTTAATATATGCTCCCAAGCAGTATTTGCCTTGGCAATTTTATTAAGACCATTCATTCCCGAAACGTCTGATAATATTTTAGATTATTTAAATCTTTCAGATAATGTAGAACAATTATCTTGGCATGATATTGATGAAAATGCCATCAAGGAGGGACATAAAATAAAAGTCCCTAAACCCCTGTTTCAAAAACTTGAGGTAGAAGAAATAAAGGAAAAATTAAAAATTTTAAGAGAAGAAGGTAAAGGTGTTAAAGAATTGGTATCATATGAAGAATTTAAAAAATTAGATATAAGGGTTGCTTTAGTCGTAAATGTTGAAAAAGTTCCAAAAGCAGATAAATTATATAAATTAACCATAGATCTTGGAACTGAAAAAAGAACTCTAGTAGCAGGATTAGCCCAACATTACAAGGTCGATGAATTAAAAGGAACAAAAATCGCCATTTTAGCTAATTTGGAACCAAGGAAATTAAGAGGGATTACAAGTGAAGGTATGTTGCTCGCGGCTGTTGAAGGGGATGTTGTATCAGTTTTAAAACCAGATAAAGACATCTCCCCTGGAACAAAAGTAGAATAAGCTATAATTTTAAAGAAAACAGAGGATTCAAGCGAGCTATTATATCTCCAAGATCTAGTTGAATTGTTTTGAGTACTATATCTCTACCTCGATATTCAAATTGCAATTCGCCTACGTCTCTGATTATTTTTAATCTACTAATATTTGTTTTTAAAGAAGTTACAAAATACCTCTGGTCTTTATGCTCCAAAATATCTAATACATCTTCAATGTCTCTAAAATCATACCCTGCTCCATGTGGAAGAATATTCGCATTTGTCAATAGATCTAACATTTCTAATTCTTCTCCTCTTTCTAAAAGATCAGCGTTCTTTAAAGTAGTTTCAGATAAATTTCTTTTTCCTTTAAATAGATAGGCGGCAATATCAGCTCTCAATGTTGTAGGAAAGATATCTGAAGTAATAATATCACAGTTAGTATCGGTGCAATTACTTCCTAAATACATGTTATTATAATCCTTAAGAAACTGATGTGGTTGATTACATATAGTTTTATATCCGGAATCAAAAAGTTGATTAGCTATAATTTCTCTTTTTGAATTTGAAAATTGTAAGGCTTTTTTGTTGAATTCAAGATAATCTTTAGCATCAGAATCTAATAAAATGTATTGTTTACCAAACTTACTTTTTTCTTCAATCGCAATATCTTTTAATGTTTTTGATTTATCAATATATAGTCCCATTCCGTATTCTTCATCTCTAAACTCTGGAGCAGAACCATGAATTAGAAAGATGTATGGTGGAAGATCAATACTAGAAAGATTTTTCGTTTCAAAACAATTGATGAAATGATTAGATATCCCATAGTCCCAATCTATTAAGATTTCATTATAGTATAGCTCTTCTGATTTAATTTTATCAATTTTTTTTATTAAATCATACGGATCTAGTATTTCTTCCAACCCTCCAACTAAAATTCCGCAGCAATTAGGCTTAGCGTTTAAAAATATGAGTTTTTCTTTACCATTCCCCCAATTTAATCTCCCACCATATCCTATACCGGAGTTCCATCTATACTTATTTCTTGAGATTGTTTCATCAGGAGAAGAAATAAATGTTGCCTTTGGTTCAAATCCGTATCTCTCTTGAATAAGGTGGAATTGAGCTAAGCCGTATTTCATGTTTGCCTTACATAATTTTGATGTCGCATCGTTTAAACCTGTTGAAAAAATGAATTGACTCGCTCTATCTAGTAAATCTGATTTTGTTAACTCCGAAACGTTTTGATATAAAGTAGTCGTGCACATCTTCTTTTAGAACACTAATAATTGTAATATATTCTTATTCTTATCATAAAATATATGAAAAATATTTATATTTAAGATTAATGATAGTACATTGAAATGCGTATAAAATTAGTGTAAAAAATATTGATGGATCATTTATTATAATGAATAATTCGATTAACTTTGTTCTATACGACGCTTTAAAAGACAGAAAAGTAAATGGGGACTTTACGGGTTCAATTATTTCAAAATGCCAAGATAAGATCATCTTCTCAGATAATATCAAAATTTCTGATGATGAAGGAATCTCGATATCTCAGGGATTGATCGTAGGATTTGAAAGAAGTGAACAAGGAAAAATAGCTTTTTCAAGGAACTCTGACTTCTCTTGGAATGATTTAAAGCAATCTCCATTAGAATATTCAATTTTAATTCCAGAAAATACCATGGAGAAATATGATAAACAGCAATTTTCTGATGATTTTCCCTATACAATAAATTTGCTCCATACAGCAGGACTGTACTTACGAGATACCGAATTTGGTATTGATCATATCGATTTTTTTAAGGGAGAAATTCTAAAAAATCCAGTTACTTTAATAAGGAATGGACTTATTGTAGCAGATAGAGTTGTAATTGATCAAAATGGAGATCCTGTGTTTTATGACAGTTTAATTATTGGAAGAGATGAACAGGATGATCTCAATATAAGTTATGATACTTTTATTAATGTCGATGATAAAGTTGTTGAATATATAATAATTTTAGGTATTGAAGAATTAAAATTTTAGATTCCCAATGTATTAAAAATGGTACTATTCGAGAATAAAGAACAAAAATTGCTGAATGTGTTAAAATTCACGGGTTCACCATTCAAAAGATTTGTTTCTACCGGAGAAATCGAAGAAGATTTTGGATTAGTTCGATCAAGACAAGAGTTCGTGCAAACGATAATTAAAATAATTGATGAAAATGAGAATTTTCTTTTACCTATAATAGGAGATGTGGGGAATGGCAAGACACATTTATATTGGGCTCTGAAACATAGATTACACAACTATAATACTGTATACATTTCCTTAGAAAAAGTATACAAGAAGTTTTATTATAGAACATATTCGGAATTCATAGAAAACATACGTAAATATTCTCAAGCCTGGTTGTACGCGTTTACAAAACAATTGTGTGATGAGTGGGGAGCATCAGAGAGGACATTTGGTTTTTTTCATTTGGCAGATATAGATAAAGTAAGAAAAATAGCCTTTGAAAAATGGGCACCAAAATTTGAAAAAAAAGCAGCATTGATGGACGCGATAAATGTAATAACGGCTCATCAATTAGAGCCGTATAAAAAAGTTGAAGCAGAAAGATGGCTACTTGGAGAAGTAATGAACGTGAGAGAACTTGCAAGACTAAACTTAATGCACGACCTTCGAGAAAAGAATAACTCATTTACGATGTTAAAAATCTTAATAGAGAATTCAAACAAAGGAAACATACTATTTATTGATGATTTTGAAAAAGTCGTGCCCTTTATGAAACAAGTAGAAGAAGATGAAGCAGAGGAAGAAGTATTCGACCGAAGCTGGTTGTATGGAAAAAAACCGGCACCAGAAAATTACTCTGTAGAAAAAACGCTTGATAAAATTCTTAAATTACGTGAGATACAAGACATAAAAATCATCATAACTGTAAAGTCAAGTGATCTTTTCGAAGAAATCAAGAAAAAAATCAAAGAAAAAAATAGTAAAGTTTTGGAAATGTTGAAAGAACCTTTGGTTTTACCTAATTTCATCGAAAAAGATATTTATCCATTTTATAAGAAATATTTAGAATATTTTTTTGCGAGCATCAATTATTCTGAATATTTAAGTGACTTTTCAAATTCTTATTACCCATTAAGTGAAAAAGTATTAAAATATATTTACACTCAGGCAAAAGGCAATCCGAGAGAAATAATAAAGTTCTTAATAAAAATTTTCAATGAAATAGCTTCTTCTAATGAAACTTTAGAAGATATTATCAAAAAATATCACTAAATGTTATAATTTACAGTTTTTTCATTAAAATTTTTTCAAAAGTCTCAATTTCTTTAATATATAGGTTTTTAGATTCACTTTCCCAACTTGAATTTAGGATTCTTTCCCTAAAAGATTCTAAATTGATTAATGATTTAAAATAAATTAAAAGAAGAGCCCTGATACCATGTGGTTTTAAAACTTTATAATTTTCTGATTCGTTCATCGAAGTAAATAATTGATTAGAATCTGGGATAATCCTCTCAAGAATTTTTATACAATATTCAATTGCTTCAGTTTCTCTTGAATTCAGCACGTATAAAATGTTCCTAAATATAAAACCAGGGAGTTCATCCATATCTAATAGGAATCTCAGAGCACTTTTTTTTATAAGTTCATAGTCGTCATTAATTGCGTGACCAATTAATTGGATGACATTATCCGGTATTCTTGATTTTTTGGAGATTTTTTCAAAAACTTGAATTATCTCGTTTCTTACCCATCTATCTGATGTATAATAAGTTTCTGATAAAAATTCTAAATATTTATCTCCCAAAGGTGCTATTTCTCCTATTTCGCCAATAATAAAAATGAGGTTTAGTTTTATTTTCTCAAGAATATGGCTTTCTAAATTATCAATAAAATAGTTTATAAAACTAAGATAATCAATACTGGGATTTTCACTTAATTTATTTAAAAAATCATTTATTTCTTCAGGATTCTTAGATTTAACGATTTTTTCGAAAGAATCAATTTTCGTTTCCATAAAAATTAAATTGTAAATAATTCAATTTATTTATTTGGATTATTAACAATACTTTGTAGAGGTTTAATCGTTTCGAGTTTGAGTCTTGAATAGAACTTTTTCCTAAATTTTTCATCTTGAGTCAAGGGAATAAACATTTCATTCATCTTTTTGGCATACTTATCATCATGAGGAAAATCGTAACATCCATGTTCTTCATAAAATCTATGATCTGCCTGAAAGACAAATCGCATTTTTCCGTATACAGCATCTCGTAAGATTTTAGAACCACCAATTGCCAGAAATGTTTGGGGTTTAATATAGTTCGAATTTGAAAATTGTATTATTCTTTTCGCAAAATTCTCTAAAAATAAATCAATTTTCTTAGAATCTCCATATTCATCAGTTATGATATCAGCCAAATTACTCTCTTGCATTTCGGCATATGCTTGTAATAATTGTCTAAGATTTGGGATCTGACCTAATGGACCTGAAATGATATAACCAAACTGCGTGGGATGCCATGGCTGATGGTTCTATTACACTCACGTTTTATGCTAATGATATAGTCGGAAAAATTGGATCTGCCGAGGTAAATATTATAAAAGACATAGTAACACCAGTTATCATTATCAATTCACCAGCAGAAGGAGAAAAATTTGGTAAAAAAGCACCTTCTTTTAATCTCAATGTGTCTGATCTCAACTTAGCTGCAATTTGGTATTCACTTGATGGAGGGGTTACCAATTTTACGGTTAATGCAACTGGAACCATTGACCAAACAGCATGGAAAGCATTAGCCAATGGAGAGGTTACTATTACGTTCTATGCTAGAGATATTGCAGGAAATGAAGCATCTGAGGGTATTACCGTAATCAAGAGTGTACCAAGCGGATTAGACCCGGGCGTAATAATAACTATCGCTATTGTTTCTATAGTCGGAGGAGTCGCAGTTATAAGTGTTGTGTATATATTTATGAAAAAACGAATGACGCCAGCTTAATTCTTAATTAAATGAGTTCCTATTTTTTTATTCTCTATATTTTTAAAATAAGATGGTTAGTTTAATTTATCTCACAATTTTTACGTTTATTTCCTTATTACACAATTCTATGGTCCTTATTAAAAACGATGCAACCTTCCTGGAGTAGAAGTGGTTAAGACTGAAATTGTGTTAGACAGAATAAAAGAAGATCATTCAATTGCTATTCCTAATATTACTAAAAAGAATGCAAAAGGATAGATGAAAACATCAAAATTTTCTTGTGAAAATATAGCAGAGAAGATCACTCCAAATAATGGTATTAATGTTTGAACAATTGCATACTTATATTTTGCCTATGGATATACTATGGTAGTGGTTCTGCAAAACACTGATCCTTTATTATTGAAGATCTCTTATTTTATCTTTTAATACTTTATTGCCTT
>CAYZTE010000026.1:0-4796 GCA_964481225.1 uncultured archaeon
GGTGTTAAAAAGAATGTCTAAAGAAATCGTAATCCAAACCAAAAATTTGACTAAATATTATGGAAAATCACGAGGCATTGAAAATTTAAATCTCGAGATCTATCAAGGTGAGATCTTTGGACTATTGGGACCTAACGGTGCTGGAAAAACTACAACTGTTAGGGTAATTCTTGATTTAATCCGAAAGACTTCGGGTAATGCCAAAATATTTGGTCTTGATGTACATCATAACTCGATTGAGATTCGTCAACGAGCTGCGTACGTTCCTGGTGAGTTAGGTTTATTTCAGAATAAAACAGCTAGAAGAAATTTGCAGTATCTTCTCGGACTATATGAAAATCTTATCCCCCCAGGACGAATAGAAGAATTTGCTGAAATATTTAAACTTGATCTAGATCGAAAAGTTAAAGAGCTAAGTAAAGGAAACAAACAGAAAGTGGGTATTTTACTTGCTCTAGCTCCTGAGGTTGATCTGCTGATTCTCGATGAGCCAACATCTGGATTAGATCCTCTAATAACTGCTGAATTTTATAATTTACTTCATGAACAACAAAAAGAGACGGGTTCTACTGTTCTTTTAAGTTCCCACTTATTGGGAGAAGTTGAACGAGTTGCTCATAGAGTTGGCATAATTAGAGAAGGCACTATAGTCGAAGTGGCGACCATTAAACAACTAAAAAGAATAGCAATGAAAGAAATAAAAGTTGAATTTAAATCTAAAGCGGCGCTCCAACAATTTTCTGATAAAATACCTTCTGGCATAGTAGAATCTGTCGTGTTAAATGAAACACATGCTTCATTTATGATTACCCGTAAAGAATTAACTAAAATACTAAATTTGCTCTCACAATCTGAGGTAATAGACGTAGATGTTGCAAGTCCTGCGCTCGAAGATATATTTTTGAAGTATTACGAAACATCTTCAAATCAAACTGAATCATTGGACAAATCTAAAAAGAAAGGGGAGGTGATTGCTTAAATGAAACGATTTTTTAGCTCTATTAAGGAATCCATTTTAGAAAAAAAAATAATTCTTCTAATATTAGGTGGAGTAATTGGATTATTGAGCTATTTTATAGTGTATATGGTAGAGGATATGGATCTCTCAGCAATAGAGGATATTATCAAAGCGTGGCCAGAAGGTATGATAGAATTTTTTGGGGATGCTACAATATTTACGAACCCATATGGTTTTTGGAGTTTAGAGCTCATGACATTTATTTGGATATATGCAGGAATTTACATTATTTTTATGGCCAGCGGTCTCCTCTCTCAGGATGTTGAGGACAAAACAATTGACCTTACACTTTCTAAGCCAATCTCTCGTTATAATTTTCTCGGAAGTAAAATCGCATTCTTGTATGTATTTATTATGGCAACAATAGGTATTGTTTTCTTGATAACTATGGGTAGCATGGCAGGTTCATCAGTATATCAAGTAGGTACGGGATCTATATTATGGGATTTATACTATTTTGATAGGTTATGGGTGACTTATATTTCTGTTGTCCTCTTTCTTGCAGCGCTTGCAATGGTAGCAATATTCTTTTCAACGATATTCCTTAACACAAGAAAATCCATGGCTTTTGGTGTTATTGTTCTATTTGTAATGTTTTTCCTCGGTGAATTTTACATATACATGGATGAAGCAGTCCAAAATATCAAATACTTTTCGATTTTTCACTATTTCAATCCTGCCGATTACATAGTACATGGTGATTTTACCCTATTCACACGTGACATCATCGTCTTAGGGATAATCAATGCTTCTCTAATTGGTGCAAGTCTATTTGTTTTCGATAGGAAAGATATACCAATTTAAATTCTTTTTTTTTCTTCTTTTAAAGCAACAAGTCCAGTTTCTAATAATTTAATTAATTTAAGAGTAAAAGGTATGCCCCTTCAATTACTTAAATGCTGGAATAATTGTTAGTTCAGGAACTTTAACATTGAATGAGTTATTAATTGTAAAAACAATTGGAGTGATTGTTTACTTGGAGCTACCTCTATATTCCAAAAAAGGGAGTTAAGAGGTTAATATAAAAAATAGAAAATACAACTATTTTTTGTCGGTTTGAAAGATTAAATATTTTTTTAAACATAAAGCTTTTAAATTCATGAAAAAATTTTATAAGGAGCGTTTTCTTTATTATTAAAATTCAGAATATAATATTAATTTGAAAATTCATAATTAAATCAATTAAAAATGGTGATTATTGATTTCAAAATTCTACCGAGAAAAAATCCACGAAAAAGAGCTTATAGCCACGTTTGATGACGTTCTGATACTCCCTGGATTTACAGATTTCGCTCCAGATGAGGTAGACATATCCTCGAAGTTAGGAAAATATCATTTTAATCTACCTATAATGACTTCTGCAATGGATACCGTCACTGAGGAATTAATGGCAATTACTATGGCTTTACATGGAGGTCTTGGAGTTTTACATCGTAATTGTTCCTATGAGAGACAGTTAGAGATGTGTCGTATTGTAAAGAGAGCGAGATCTTTTGTAATTGATGATGAGCATGTAGCTACAATTAAACCAAATGCAGGAATTGCGAAGGCGAAATTCATGATGGAAAATTATAACATAAGTGGCATTGTAGTAGTAAATGAGGAGAAGAAGGTATGTGGTATTTTTACTAAAAGGGACATTCCATTTTTTGAACAAGACATAAAAAATGGAGCAGTAAAAGACTATATGACTAAAGATGTGATTTCTATTAAACCAGGCGCATCACGAGAAGACGCATTAAAGATTCTGTATGAATCACGCAAGGAAAAGTTACCTATTATTGATGATAAAGGATATTTAAAAGGATTGATTACGAAGAAAGACTTAGCACCAGAATTTCCATTCGCTACTAAAGATGAAGAAGGTCATTTACTCTGTGCTCTTGCTCTATCTCCAAAATTTCCTGAATCTACTGAGGCTCAGAATAAGCTAAAAGAAATAGATAAATATGTAGATATATTTTTCATAGATGTTGCAGATTTTTACAAAAAAGCAGATATTGAGGGAACAAAAAAATTAATGAGTTTCTTTGAAGATTCTAACTTCGTTCTTGGCAATATTGGCACGTATAAGGCTGCAGAATATTTAATCACTAAATGTGATTTTATGGAGGAGAAATTTATCGGGCTAAAAGTTGGGATGGGTTCTGGCTCAATATGCACTACCTCAATTCAAACAGGAGTGGGGGCACCCACGCTCTTTGCAACTGCACAAATTGCTGATGCAATACAGGATTATAATCCAAAATTATCATTAATAGCAGATGGAGGTTTTAAAAACCCTGGTGATTTACCAAAAGCTTTTGCGGCTGGTGCCGATCTAATTATGTCTGGACATTTCTTTGCCGGTACAGATGAATCTCCTGGATTTGTTGATACAATTGCTGGGAGGAAAGTTAAGGTTTATAGAGGCATGGGGAGTAAAGAGGCGCGAACTTATGGATACATATCAGATAGATACATTGAGGGTTCAAAAATGCTTACAGAAGGCGTTAGTGATTATTTGCCGTATGTAGGAGATGTTTCTGGAGTCTTAGCAACGTTAAAAGAAGGATTGGCTAATGGAATGATTTATGCTGGTGCAAGATCTATTAAAGAGATGAAAAAAGCAGCACTTGGAATAATTTCATCGGTGGGTCAGAGAGAGACTCAGCCGCACGACTTGATTGGAAGATTTTAACATTAATTCTATTTATTGAAGAATTATTAAATACTCTTTAACAACAGTAAGATTTACTTTATTATAATTACTGTTAATACATAGTTAAAAACAAGATGAGTTTTAATGAAGAAGATTGAAAGAGCAATAGTTAGTGTTTTTGATAAAAGTGGAGTAGTAGATTTTGTAAAAGTATTAGTGAATGAATTTGGAATTGAAATCCTATCTACAGGTGGCACTGGTAGATTATTAGAAGAGAATGGAATAGAATATATAAAAATATCTGATTTTACAGCTTTCCCGGAGTTGTTTAATGGCAGAGTGAAAACATTACATCCAAAAATAGAAGGAGGTATACTTTTTCGGCGAGATTATGAGAAAGATAAGGAAGATGCAAAGAAATACAATATTAATGCAATTGATATGGTTGTATGTAATTTGTACCAATTTAAAGAAACCATTTCTAAACCAGGTATCACCTTACAAGAGGCATTGGAGATGATTGATATAGGTGGACCAACAATGATTCGAGCTGCTGCTAAAAATTTCCCTGATGTAGTTGTAATTCCTAATTCAAAACATTATAGTCAAATTATTGATGAAATGAGAGAAAATGATGGAATTATAACTGAAAAAACAAGAATCGCTTTAGCCCAGGAGGTTTTTTCAATTATGGCAGATTATAATATGACTATTGCAAATTTTCTTCAAGAACACTATGAGTCTAAATTGATGAAAGATAAATTAATTAAAATCTATGAAAAAGTTGCAGATTCAAGATACGGAGAAAATTGGGATCAAGCGGCAGCATTTTATAAAGATTTTTCAGCTAAATATGGTATACATGATTTAACAAAGTTAAGTGGAAAGCAAATTTCATTTAATAATTATCTAGATATTGATTCTTGCATGCAGATGCTTTTAGATTTTGGCAAAGAACATTACGTTACAGTTATTTTAAAACATACAAATCCCAACGGTGTAGCAATTGATAAAAGTAATCAATTGAAATCTGTAAAAATGGCGTATAGTACAGATCCAATGTCTGCATTTGGAGGTATATGGGGTTTCAATAAAGAATTAACGAAGGAAGTTGCAGATTTCATTGTAAATAAGGAA
>CAYZTE010000026.1:4896-15763 GCA_964481225.1 uncultured archaeon
TTTAATATTTGCATATAAAGTTTCAAAATGGGCTAAATCAAATTCGGCATGTTTTGCTCAACTCTATGATAATGGAATGTATTCAATTGGAATTGGAGCTGGACAACAAAGTAGAGTCCACGTTGTTAAGATCGCAGCTCAAAAAGCAGTGGAGTTTGGCCATAGAAAAGAGTTAAAAAATTCTTTTATGGGGACTGATTCTTTCTTTCCTTTCCCTGATGGTTTAGAAGCTGCTGTTGAAGCAGGAGCAAAAGCTATCATTAATCCCGGGGGATCAATAAGAGATAAGGCAATTATAAAAAAAGCCGATGAGTTAGGCTGTGCATTAGTATTTTGTGGTAAGAGAGTTTTTCGTCATTAAAAAAACTTGAGATTAAATAACAACCCCATTTTTTGAGAAAATAATTTTTATACTTAACATATTTAAGGTTTAAATTTTTGACAAGTTAATCTTTTCAAGCAATTCTATCCTAGAATAAAAAAAGTTTATAAAGCTCTGAAAATAATTTTATAATACTCAAAAAATCATTTTTACTTTAAAAATTAATAATTTAAATAAGGAGAGTATTACTAAATTAATTTCTTTTAGGGGGGATCTCTTTTAAAAATGGATTTTTTTATGAGAAACTTAAAAGATACACTTGAAGCAATTAATAAATTAATTGAGAATAATGTAAACATTGTGAATACAAAGAGAATTAGAAGGTGTTATAACATAAAGTCATCAAATCGCTCTAAAATTAATTTTATCTGGAGAGCCCTTAAAACCTTGGAAGAAGAAGGAATTTTAACCTTGAATGGAGTTACAAATCCTAAAACTTACAAAATCATTTCAAGCGAGAAAATTGATGTAGAAGGAGTCCTCTCTAGAATTAAAAGAAATGAATACAAATACACTTAAGTTAAATATAACTCCTTTAATAACTCATTTAACTTATTCCGTGAATCCTCATCCTCCGGGTTATTAATCAATCGTTTTTGATAGAAGATTGCGTTTGGATATTTTAATCCAAGCTTATTAAATATCTTTGCCCAATTATTAAAACGGTTTAGAAGCTCATATACTTCTGGATCTTCTTCGAATAACTTAATATCGTCTTTTTTTTCTTTTAAAAATAGATCCTTGTACTTTTTCATACTATACCCTTGATCATTTAGCAATTTTTTATTTGCTCTATTAATAAACGCTTCTAATCCACTTCTCCAGCCAAAATTTCTTTTATTAATTTTATCTATTATAACCTGCATTGTTTTTATTTCCTGTGGATATATGGTTTCTCTTTTTTTAGTTAATATTTCCTTAATCCTTTGAAATTCTGATTCAAAAATTTTGACATAATTATTCACTTTTTTCTCAAATTCAAACAAAACAGTATTATAATCCTTTGCAAATAATACTTCGTCGCTAGAAAAAGTTAAGGTCTCTTGATCAAAATTTCCTTTTAGCTTTCTTTTCTTTACTAAATCATAAAGAATTTCTTTTAATAAGTCTATTTCATCTTGTTTTAATTCTTTACCATAAAATAAGTCATTAAAGGAAAATAAGAAACTATTTTCCAGTATTAAATTACGAATTCCTCGTTCTGTGTAAAATAGAATTTCACCTTCATTTTCATGAAAAATTCCCTTTACTTTTCCATCTAGGAGTAAATCGCTAATTAAATCTTTGATTATACTAAAAGCAATATCAAAAGTTCCTAAAGATATATTGTCAACGGATTTTGATTTGTCAATTAGCATGTATTTTATATCATTCTTAGCCTCTTCTATTTTTAATGGGTTGAAAATCAGAAGATCCGCTTTTTTAAAGTAAGTAACCCCTAAACTATCAATGAATTTCAAAAAGACATTAATTTCCATCCCCGTTTTTTCAAGATATTCACTAATTATAATTTTATCCTTTTGTTTTATTTCTTCAGCAATTAAATGCAAATTCTCATCTATCTTTGTTGCAATATGATCTTTATCAATATTAAGCTCGATAGCTAATGTTTTAATTTGCTTCAATTTTTCCCTTTCATCAGAAATCATATTAATTACGTTTACACGCTCCTTTAGATATTTAGAATAATAGAAAACTTCCTTTTTTTTATCCCAAATACCACTTCTATTGTCAACAGTATTCTCGAAAACATCAATTAATAGGATTTCTTTTATATATAATTTTTTGGAAATCTTAGAAATATTAAAATAGCCCAAAATTTTGGAATTTTGAATTTCTTGCTTTATTCGCAATGTTCCGAGATTAGTCAACCATTGAGTTCCCTTATGAAAACTTGATAAATATTCTTTTGGTAAGCTTTTAATTAATTTTATAAACTCTTCATCAAGTAATTTTTCTCGATAAGACTTTAAATCAATAATTATTTCTTTTGCAGCATTAGAATCTATTTCCTCTTGAATCTTTTTTAAGGAATAATAAATGTTTTTAGTTTTTCCTAACAATAACTTTTGGTTTGTAGATTTGGTAATATCTTGGATGATCTTGATAATAAAATTAAGTGGCAGGAAGTCGTACTTTTTCAAATCAATTATTCCATTTAGGAACAATTCATTTAAAAGATTACTTCTAATGTGATTATATGAATAAAAATAACCTAAATCTGAATAATATCCCTTAATGATCTTTAAATTGTCTAAAGTTTTAATAAAGATTTTTAACTCTGAATCGTTGTTTATTATTTGAGAAAAAGAATCACGGATTTTTTTTTGAGAAATTCTCAATTCTTCTTCAAAAAGTTCTATTAATTTATCTTTTTCAAGCTCATAGACATAAATTATATTCTCTTTTGTTTTTAAATAGAAAATTATCTTCTTATCTCTCAGTTGAGATTTTTTAAATCTATCCAAGTATTCTCTTAATCTTAAGTGAGATTTCTTGGAAAACTCTGTATAAGTATGTTTTTTCATTATAAATTGATTATCCAATAAATTTGATAAATCCTTGAGGTCATAATTTTCTAAATTATGGTCTTTCAAGGTAGAAAAAAACTTTTTAATTAAGGATAGTAATTTAATAAAAATTTCTTGACTCTTTTTTTTTCTATACAAATGAATTAATGATTTGGAAACAGTTCTAAATTTATAGAGTTGTTCAAAATTCAAATTTTCGCAATCTTCAAGAAATTTTAATAAAGCAATTATATTTGGCTCATTAGTTTCAATTAAAATGCTTTCCAATAATATATCTTTAATCGACTCTATTAAGCTAGGGTCTCCCTTCACTAGTTCCTGTATAAAATAATGGGCGTTATCTCTAATATCTTTAGATTTATCATAAAGGAATTGTGCAAAACTCTCAAAGTATTTTTCAGCTTTATTCGAATTTGCTATCATGGAAAATCCGATAATTATAATCGAATTTGTTCTTAGCTTAATATCATCAGAATTAAGAAAAGCTTCAATTTTTTTAATTAATTCTTCAGAAATTAGTTCATTATCATATTCTGCTAAAACACTAAAAATATATGTTATAGGGACAGTAAGCTTTTCTTGATCAAGTAGATTTTCCAATTCATTTGTTAATTTTGCTATTTTTGTTGTTTTAGATTTACTCAAAAATTTGTTAAGTTTATCTACAATTGGTTCAAGAATAAGATATTCTTTAAATTCTTCCAGATTAAACATGTTTAATGTAAATTAATGGTTAATCTAATAAGAATTTTTTTATTTGTTCGATTTCTAAAACATTTCTAATATCTCTAAGCATAAAGGTTGGATTAGATTTTTCTAAATCTTTTTTCCTACCATGACCAGAAAGTAAAGCAATACTATTGATTTTTGCATTCTTGGCGCACTCAATATCTTGAGGAAGATCACCAACGTAGTAAATATTTTCTTTTTTCAAAGAGAATTTAAAATTTTCTTTGATTTCCTTTAATGCAACATTGATGGGATACGGATTCGGCTTCCTAACTGAAGTATCGTCTCGAGAGATAAAAACAGAAAAATATTCATCTAAATTTAATTTTTGGTTAAAATATTCTAATCTTTTTCCTCTAGTATTAGATACAATTCCTAAGGGAACCTTGTTATTTTTGAGGGTTATTAAAACATCTTCTAAATAGGGCTTTAAAGTTTCATATTTTTCATACTTTGGATAAGTGCGCCTAAATTTTATAAAGAACAGGATTCGCCTCCATCTGCTAGGAATGTAAGGTTTATAGACTTTGATTATTCTTATTAATGCCTTTATCCTATTTTTTGAATCCGATTCTTCAAATAATCGAGCAAAATCAATAAGCCTTAAGTTTTCGGTATTTCTCCACTTATAAAACTTTTTCTTTAAAAAGATTGAAGCTGTGTATTCAAGGGATTTTTGAGTTATAATAACACCATCAAAATCAAATAATATTACTGGTTGGAAAGTCATAAAGTGTTTTTTAAAAGTAAGATTAAAAACTTAAATTTAACTAAAATTATCATAATATTTTTATACGTTTAATTCTAGGAGCTTATATTTCTCATTATTCAAAAACTAATGATAAAATAAAAAAAAGTTAAAAAAAGTATTATTTAGCTACTTCTTTCCTTAAAAATTATTTATCTATTTCATCGGGTTCGACACTGATATGTGATAAGAGCCAGTCAATATGTCTTTCTTTCTTATTAATATTAAGAACAGTTGGCATGATAATTGCTTCATCAGCTCTACCAGGCATTAAGGTAAACCTTCCTGCTCTTAACATGAAAAACTCGAAAACATCAGGAATTTCCTTTTTAAATCTTAAGGATTTTACAGGATATCTTTCTGCAGTACTGAAAATACCAGATTTCTTTATGATTTCATTCCTTTCGATTTTAACATAAGTAAATCTTACACTTAGTACTACGATTCCTAAGATAAAAACTAAGATTATTGTCATTAGAAAATAAAACTCATAAGGTAATTCCACTTTTAATCCTCCTATACCAGGGAAGTCAAAATTCGGCAAGACTAAGAAAACTAAGAGCAAAATGATAACAACAATAGCTAATATTAAAACAAAGAACTTTGTTGATGAGAAATCAAATGCTATAACGAATATATTCGTAAAAAACACTATAAACCATATATAACCTAACACAGTTTGTGGATTATCGGGATCAAGCAATTGTAGAAGCCATAGTACGAATGATGCGATGAGTGTCGGGTAAAAGAATATCACTTTAGGATAACTACGGAAATTTATTTCGCTTGGGTGTTTAACTACTTTTTTTTCAGACGACATGAGAATTTTCACTTAATTTTAATTTAATTTTTTAAAAATTATTAAAAATAATAGACAGCTGTGTTATTTATAGACAGCTGTGTTATTTAAATATTAGTATCAATAACAATTAAATCATATATAGAGTTGAGGTTTAAATTTTTCATCTTTCTAAATTCTTTACTAGAGTAAAAACTAAAGATAAAAATCTTATCTCATGTTTTTGAAACATTAACTCTTATTCCATTATTACATGAAGGCTACTTAAGAGAAAATCGATACGTTCCGCCTTTTTTTTTACATTGAGAATTGTATTTAAGTTTACAACTTTCTTATTTTGAAATTCTAGAGTAATTGATCCAGCTTTAAAAATAAAATATTCGAATAAATCTGGAATTTCCTTTTTAATTCTTAACCCTCTTACAGGAAATCGTTCTACTGTCGAAGAAAAAATCCCTTTTCTATGGATTACTTCATTTCTTTCGATAATATAATAATCAAATCTAGTGCTAATGAATATCATACCTAATATCAATCCTAATATTATCGTCATAATTATATAGAACTCAGATGACAATCCAATGTTGAAATCCTCACCAACCGCGCCTAATCTTTCTAAAGCTGGTACCAAACCGAGAAAAATTGCCAATAAAATAATTATAACTGAAATTAAAATTAAAATTAAGACACGATTAGAAGGAAAATCTAAAGCAGTTACGCTCAAATTAGAAAAAAATATGATAACCCATATAAATCCTAACCAAGGATTTAAATCTTTCAAAAATGATTGAATAATTGAAAAAACAATAGAAACGAGAAATAACGGCATGAAAAATATTGATTTCGGGAAGTTTCTTAGTATTATTTTATCTCTTTCCAAGATTTCTTCTTCTTTTTTATTTTGAGCATTCATAGAGGGGTCTCCTAAAGATTTAATATTACATTTCTCCTAATAAGAATTACTCTTCTTTAAATTCACAAATTTTTATAAAATTTAGAGATAAACTGCTAAGAAAAGTTTCCAATTGATTGAATCATTCTATATGAGAATTTAATTTGTTTATTCCCATTATCACTAATTCCCATATGACCAGGGAGGAGATATTTTACATCTAAGTCACTTACAAATTTAATAGAATTAATTAAGGTACTTAATGAACCACCAGGAAAATCGTAACGTCCAAAACTTCCTCCCGTAAAAACTAAATCTCCGGGGATCAATATTTTTTTTATGGGGTCGTAGTAAGATATTGAGCCTAAGGAATGACCAGGAGTATAAAGGATTTGAAAATTAAATTCTGGTGAAATTTTAATCTCTTTTAGTTGACTTAAATCATTTATTTTTAGGTGAATGATCTCAACACCAAACATTTTCGCAGAAATACCTAAATCTGTAGGTAGAATTTTTGACTCATCTCCATTTTCTAAAATTTTTGCAGTTTCCCCAAAGGCAAAAATTTCTGGAGGTTCATTCTCTAAAATTTTCATTAGTTTGTATAACCCTAAGACATGATCAACGTGTTCATGTGTAAGAAACACCTTCGTAATGTTTTCATGATTTAAATTTAATTTTTCCATTCCTTTAAATAGACCTTTCAATGAAATCCCATTTCCTGCATCGAATAAAATTAACTCATTAGATTCTTGATCTTCAATAATATATTGATTACAATCTAACATTTGATTTTCAGAGAAATAATAAAGGTTTTTTATGACTTTTTTCCCGCTTTTCTCAGACTCATCTCTAGAAAAGAACAAGATATCTCAATCTAAGATTTATTTTAAGCAAATAAAATTAGCCTTATTTTAATGTTTTTCTGTTAAAAAACATAACAAATTATTAATATTCAAAAAACAAATTATAATTATGGCTCAAGAACCCAATATCAAGGAATTAAAGTCTAAAATAAGTTTTGGGATAAAATTTTGGTTGGAATTCGAGAATAAAGGCATATTGGGTTCAGGATGGGCTAAATTATTAGAGAACATCGAAAAAAACAAGGATGGCTCCTTGACTAAAGCAGCAAAAGAGTGTAAATACTCTTATAAATACGCATGGAATATCTTGAAGAGAATTGAGAAAAGAACGGGAATGCCTGTTGTAAAAACTGGTAAGGGTGGGCGTGGTGGAGGAGGTTGGGTAAAACTAACTGATTGGGGCCGATTTCTCTTAAAAACTTATAATGATTATCAAAAAGAAATTACTAGAATAGAAAGAAAGCTTGGAGAAACTATGAAAACTAACTAGTAATTATATTTTAATTTCAATAATGATTATTTTCTTTAAGAATACTATAAATAAACATCAATTTTTAAAGAAATGCTACACGTGGGGTTATAAAAATGGGGGAAGATCGCTTACAACAATTTAGCAAGATTACAGTGGAAAGATTTATGATTAAGGATCCAGTTTTCATAACTCCCAATGAAAAAATTAGCGCAACCGAACTTTTGATGGTAAGGAAAAATATTGGTGGTCTTCCTGTTGTTAAAGATCCTATAACAAAACAGCTGATTGGGATTATAACCCAAAGAGACATACGTTTAGCTAGATTTGCCATGAGCTTAGAATCTCCAAACACCACTGTGAAAGATTTAATGACTCCAGAACCTTTTGTTGTTAAAAAAGATGATACTCTAAATTTAGTATTAGATACAATGTTTGAAAAAAAAGTGCAACGTTTGCCAGTAGTAAATGAGAATAATGAATTAATTGGCTTAGTTTTAGAACATGAGATCTTAAAGATGCTTTTTAACTATATGAAAAAATAATTAAAAGAAATCTTATTTATAATTTTTATAATAAGATTATAAAAATATTAATTTGTGATAATTAATAGAAAAAAGAAAAAAAAATACTTAATTGATCCTGAATGGCATTACCTCTACCAGGAACACCGATTATAATTGACATAGGTTCCGCTTACGTGAAAATTGGGTTCTCAGGAGAACCTACACCAAGGTTTGTCTTCCCTTGTATTACTGGTACTGAAAAATATAAAGCTGTTATGGTTGATATGAGCGCTCGAAGCATGTATGTTGGTTCAGACGTGGTAAAAATGCGCGGAGTTCTCAAGATCAAACATCCCATCGATCGAGGACAAATTGTGGACTGGGAAAGTTATTATGAAATATTAAACTATATTTTTTATTCATTACTTAGGATTGATACTCTAGCTAATTATCCCGTATTTTATTGTGAGCCTCCATTCATGCATAGAGAAACAAAAGAATATATTGCAAGACTTTTATTTGAAACACACCGTGTAAAAAGCTTAATCATGATGTCAACACCCTTATTATCACTATTCAGCGTTGGATTGACAACGGGGTTAGTGATCGAGTCTGGAGACGGTTTAACATGGATAGTTCCTATAGTAAATGGCAAAATAATTCAACATGCGGTTCAAAAACTCCCTCTTGCCGGAGTGGATGTTAATCATAATTTAAAAAACCTATTGATGAGAGAAGGAGTAAATATCGCATCAAGTGCAGCTGATGCGATCATACAAGAAATAAAAGAAAAGAATTGCTATTTCGTTTTAGATCCAAATATTCCACCATCAACATCAGAAAGGTTTAGTGTCCCAATGCCAGACGGAACTACTATTAATGTCCCTAATTATATACTCTATCAAGCTCCTGAGGTCTTATTTAATCCCAGCATGTTAGGTTATGGCACCGTCATGAATATACCTGAAGCAGTAATCGCTTGCCTAAAGGTTGTTGATAACAATTATTGGTATGATCTTTTATCTCACGTAGTATTCTCAGGAGGAAACCTTTCTTACAGCGGCTTTAAGGAAAGGTTTGAATCTGAGCTAAATTCATTCATTCCTCAGCTTGGTCCAATTCCAAGACCAAAACCTGTATTATCTGAAATGAAAAATGAATTACTGAAACTCAAGGCTGTTGAAATATCAAAGAAAGAAAAAGATACCTGTAGTCAATGCGGTGCTATTGTTGATTTATCATCTGGTATTGAATATTGTCCATCTTGCGGTGGTAGGCTTGCCATCCCTGAAATAAAAATAGATTTAGCTCCTAAGAAAGAAGCGCCTATAGGTGAAATTGGAAGATGTCCTTACTGCAATAAGGAAATTACAGATAGTACCTCAGTTTTTTGTCCTTATTGCGGAAGGAGTATAGACAGTTTGAAGAAAGTTGATATTCCAGAAGAAGTTATGGAAAAATCAGCTGCACGAGAATTTACTGAATATCTTGAGGAAGCTGGTAAAACCCTTAAATTTTTCATTCCTGATAATCTTCAATATGCTACATTTATTGGCGCAGCGGTTTTAGGAAGTTTACCCTCATTTCAACAACTTTTTATTACCCATGAACAATTCCAATCAAATACTGATTTATTATATAGGGATATAAGTGAAATTCTTTAAACTAATAAGATTCAAATTTGAATTTTCATTTATGTTTCTTTTTTTCCTTTTTTGAGAAGAAAACCTAACTTCATGGTCTTTTGATAGATAATTTTTAATTTCAAGATAAATTTAAAAAATTAAAATTTAAATAATCAAGGTTAGGTTTTTTTAATTGAAAAACAAGTATCGGTGTTTCATTGTTATTCTTTTAATGTTTTCTTTTACATTAAGCATAATTCCAAGTGTTTTTGGCAAAACAAGGAAGACTTATTTAACTGATTTTATTCTTAATAACGAGATTGAAGGTGTAGGTTTTACAAATTCTATTTGGGGAGGTAATGTTGTATCCTATGAAGCAACCTCTCATGGTTTAGAAATTTTAAAATTTTATGGCAAATCTGCTCATGAGATTACGACTCTTCAAGAAAATTTGGAAGATAATCTAAAAAATTTGTTAACAACTAATTATATAAATTTATATGACTTATATTTTCTATTAAAATCATTAAACGTTTTAGGATATTCACTCGGAACAAGTTTAAAATATTGGGTTTATAACTTTCTTAACGATACGGCACAAGTTAGTGGAGGTTTTTCTTTTTCAAATAAATCAACCTCAGTGAGTTTGAGTTCAACATATCATATCATCCAGCTATATTCTATAATTGGTGAGACGATAGTAAATGATACCATACATAAGAATTGGGTGTTATCATGCTATAATGCAGATGGTGGATATGGAGGTAATAGCAGTTTATCTTCAAAACTGATAAACACTTATTATGCTGTTAGCATCATCAATGATTTAGGAGATTTAAATGATATGGTAAATATAAGTAATACAATAACTTACATTAAATCATTTTATGTTGGTAATGCTGGAGATCAAGAGAATTATGGAGGCTATTTACCTGATGCCACTGCTGAAAATGCGTTATTAAGTAGCACCTTTTATGCCGTAGGAGCATTATCACTAATAGACGAAAATGAACTAAATAAAGATCAGACCACAAAATGGATATTAAACCGTCAAAGCTTTCAAGATGGAGGCTTTGCAGATAATTCCGAAGGTTATGAGCAACTTTTTTCTTCAATAACAGCTTCTTACTATGCTTTTCAAACATTGAGAATATTTGACCCTTCTGTTGGAAGTCTATCTAAGGAAATATTTATGGTAGAATTTAATTACTGGATCTTGGCAATCGTGTTAGGTAGTATTGGGGCAGTAGTTGCGATTGCATACGTAATTTGGCGAAAAAGAAGAATATAAAGCAATTGTACCATTTGATATTATTATAT
>CAYZTE010000026.1:15863-21777 GCA_964481225.1 uncultured archaeon
TATTTTAAATTAAGATTGCAGTTCTAAATATGAAAGATAAAATCTTGGACGGAAAAAAATTAGCAGATAAATTAAATTCAGAATTGAAAGAAAAAATAAGTAAAGCAGTTAAAAGGACAGGTGTTAATCCTAAATTAGTAACCATTTTAGTTGGTAAGGATCCTGCATCTATGGTTTATGTAAATATAAAAGATAAAACCTGCTTGCAAGTGGGTATTAAGTCATCATTAATAGAATTAGATCAAAATATTTCAAAAGAAGATTTAATTCATGAAATAAACAAGCTTAATAAGGACAAAACGGTTCATGGAATTTTGTTACAATTACCTCTTCCAAATGAATTAATTGATAATACATCAGAGTATTTAGCTCACATATTACCAATTAAAGATGTTGATGGTTTGAATCCCGTCAATAAAGGTAAGTTATTTGATTACGATGAAGAATTAGCACCATGTACACCAAAAGGTATTATTGCATTATTGGAACATTATAATATTGAAATTAAGGGAAAAGATGCAGTCATTATTAATCGTTCTAACCTTGTTGGAAAACCTTTAATTTTTATGCTATTAAAGAGAAATGCAACTGTTTCAGTATGCCATACTTCAACGAGAGATATTGATAGATATACTAAGACTGCAGATATTTTAATAGTCGCGGTCAGAAAACCAAAATTTATAACTAAAGAAAGAATAAAAGAGGGCGTAGTCATAATTGATGTTGGCATTAATAGGGTTGATGGAAAATTATGTGGTGATGTAGATTTTGAAGGAGTAATAGATAAATGTAGCAAAATTACTCCTGTTCCTGGAGGAATCGGACCTTTAACTGTGAGTTTCTTACTCCAAAATACTTTTACGGCATATAAGAAACAAATGAATTTGATTTAGTTATTTAGAAACTTCTTTTTTTTAAATAAAGGATTAATCGATTTACTACATCCAATAATAACCTTTTATAGCATAAAAAACAATTTAAATTATATTAATCAATTTTTTGGAAAACAAATAGAAATAAAAATATTGATTATTACTATAAAACAAATAATCGAACTAAAACAACATTAAGACTCTGAATAAAAATCCTTTTGAAAAATGGCAATTTTAGAAGTTGGTATCAATATTGGAATGAAATCATTGATTGAAATCAAATACTACTCATCATCAGATAATGTTTTAGATCCTAGTCTACGCGCAGGTTTTCTCGCAGCCCTAGAAAGCTTCACTAACGAAGTATTCGGCGATGACATTGGAGTAGTCTCTCTTGCCAGCTTTAAACTTGTCTGTTATTGTGAGATGATTCAATTACCAACTGAAGAAAGTAACAAACAACCTCTATTATCATATGCCATTATAGAAAAAGGAACTGATGTTGTAATTGTAAAGCAACAATTAAATCAAATTATGTTTTATTTTCTTAATCGCTTTTCCCTCAATGATATATTTTCTAAAAAAGCCAAATATTTCAAACAATTTGAGACTCGAATTAATGAATTATTAGGAGATTTAAAATTAAAAACAGAGGATAGATTTCGTTCTATATTTTAAATTAATTTTGTAAGGGTTCTAATTTGAGCTCTAATTTACCAACTCAAGCCAAAGCCAAATATCAAGAATATCTAGATGCTGGTTCTTTAGAGGAAAGAATAAAAAAATTAGAAGAATTTTTGTCTCTAGTTCCTAAGCATAAGGCAACAGAGAAAATTGTCGCGTTAAATCGATCTCGTCTCGCCAAATTAAAACGTGAATTGGATGAAAGAAAACAAAGGTTAAAGAGCACTCAAAAGGTTATAAGTCCTTTTTCAATTAAGAAGGAAGGTATTCAGGTTATTTTAATCAGCAATTACCAAACACCAGGAACAGGCAAAACTTCAATACTGAATTATTTGACCGGAGCAGCAAAAGAAAAAATTGGAAGATTTACACCTCTTCCTGAAATAGGAATTCATCAATATGAAAAAATAAGATTTCAAATTGTTGATATGCCATCTATCATGGAGGGTGCCTCGGATGGTGTTGGTAATGGACGGGAAATACTCTCACAAATTAGGTCATGTGATTTGTTATGCTTTTGCGTTGACTTGTCTAAAAATATCGAAGAGCAAATGAAATTACTTTTAGAAGAATTAAACAAGGCAGATATCAAGATAAACATGCCCCCTCCTCCATTAGATATACAAAAAACAGGATCAAATAAAATTCAAGTTTTATATTTAACAAAAGAAGCAAAAAGCATCAATAAATTAGAAGATTTAACAGAAAGAATAAAAGAAATTGTACAGGAAAACGGGATACGCAATGCTATTGTAAAAATTTATGGAGAAATTTCTCTTGATCAAGTAATAGATGCCTTGACTCCTTCAATGGTATATAAAAAAGCAATAATTTTAGGAACTAAAGGAGACCTCCCCCACACTGAACAAACCTTTCAAAAACTGAAAGAGAATTATTCAAACATGTTTCCTTTAATTATAGGAACAAGCATTAAAAAAGGGAATTTTCCAGATGATTTTGGGAAAACTATCTTAAAATTCTTAGGAAAGATAAGGATTTATACCATGAGTACTGGAAAAGTAGCAGAAAAACCCTTAATCATGGATGAAAACTCTACTATAAAGGATGCGGCGATAAAAATTCATAGGAGTTTTTATGAGTTATTCGATCATGCCATCGTTATCAGAGAAGGGGATCGCCAAAAACGTAAAAAAGTCGGTTTGGATTACGAATTAATTGATAATGATATCATTGAATTACATACAACTTGATTTTTCTGCCCTATTGAAAATACTTATTCAATATTTAATTTTTTCGACTAATTTAGGAATATCTTCGATCTCTTCCTTATAATTTGATTTTAAGTTAAAAACACCCACTAAGATGTTCTTTATGCTCTCTAAAGAGTATATAAGGGATTCTAAATATTCTATTAAGTCACCCTTGAAGATTAATATTTTATATTCCTCCTCAAAATACCTACTAATTTCTTCTATAGTGTAGTTATTTTTTATTCTCAAATTCAAAAGTAGTTTTTCCAGATTTAATCTCCCACAATCGCAATAAGGAGTATCTTTACAATTACAGTTGAATATGTCATTTACCCATTTCGAAATAAATTCAATAAATTCTCGAGAAAACGTTTTTCTTTTTCTCACATAATCAGCATTCATGAGAGAAAGAACACTCCCACTAAACAAGTTATTACTGAAATACCTCATGTTCACATTTTTAGCTAAATCAGCTACTATTGCTTTGGATAAATATACATTTTTAATGGGTTTTATATCAAGCGCAATTTCTATTGCCTTCTTATCTCTACTTTTTAGAGATTCTACAATTTCTAAACATTGATTGACAGTTAAGAAAGATTTAGCAATTGCTCGTCCTAGACGAGTATCCTTGATGAATAAATTTTCTTTTATGCTGATTAATTTTAATTCATTTAATCTTCTTAAAGAAGCATCCACATCATAATTGTTATTGATCAAGAATTCATGGAATTCGAAAATGCTCTCCTTTTTAACGCCTTCTGGAAACATGGAAATATAAGCAAGCAATTCTGTCAGAGATTTTTCTTCGTTAGGGGGCAACTCAAAATCTTTAATTTTTCCCTTTAATAATTTGATGGCTATATCTTCTTCAGTTTCCTTCATTTTAGGAGAATAAATCTTTCCAGGTTCAACAAGGAGATAAGCATATCCAAGATCATGCTTTTTTAATCTTCCTGCCCTTCCCAACATCTGTTCAAATTCGGCAACTGTTAACCAATTTATTCCCATGGCTAAAGATTCAAAAATTACCTGACTTGCTGGAAGATCAACTCCTGCTGCTAATGCTGCCGTGGCAACTACACCAGCAATTTTTTGAGTTCGAAAAGCATTTTCAATAACCTTTCTCTCTTCAGTTGTTAATCCAGAATGGTAAGAAGACATATTCATTCCCCGTTCTTGTAAGTGAGTAGTTATAAATTCACAATTTTTTCGCGTGTTTGTAAATATTATTGATTGACCTTTAAAGCCATATACAGATTTTTTAGAAAAAGCAGCTCTTACTAATTTTGAAATAAATTTTAGTTTTTGAGCTTCACTTAGGCACAATAATAAATGTCGTTCAATAGGAACAGGCCTATTATTGTACATTATTAATCTGCAATTCAATTTATCAGCTAATAATTTCGGTTCTCCTAATGTAGCGCTTAAATATAAAAATTGAGCATTTTTATAAAGCGATTTTAATCGAGATATAAATCCATCTAATAAAAATCCTCGATCAGGATCAATTAGAATCTGAATCTCGTCAATAATAATGGTTCCAACATTACCTAAAATTTCTTTATTTCCGCTTCTTAAAATATAATCAATAGCCTCAAATGTAGCAATTATCATGTGTGCATCAACCAAATCTTCTTTATCACCCTCCTCGCTTTTCTCGAATAAGGATTCTCCAATTTTTTTTATAATCCTTAATTTAAGCATTTTATATTTTTCCTTAAATTCTTCAGTTCTCAGATTAGCTAAAGCTACTATTGGAACTAAATAAAGCATTTTTGCATTTCTATCCTTTAAAAATTTTGAAATTCCAGCTAATTCTCCAACTAAAGTCTTACCACCGCTGGTAGGTGCCATTATTAATTGATTTGATCGCTCTATAAGTAATCCCTTTTCTATTGATATTGCCTGAATTGGCAATAAAGTGATCAATTTCAAATGTTTAAGGATCTTTTTAAAAATTTGAGGAATATCAAGATCTTCGATCTTTTGATTAAGATACTTTTTGCTGATTGGAGGTGCTTTTTCAATATCATATAATGTAATTTCTCGATCAGCAACAGGATTGAAATCTGCCTGAAATGTGCTTAATACTTTTTTAACATCTCGGAATTTTAAAATCATGTGAGTAAGAAAGTTCTTAAATTTTAGACTTATTCGCTCTTGTGAAATTATCCCGGCCAGTTTAGCTTGTCTTAAAACAATTTCATAAGCACAATCAGAACATAAAATCTGATTTTTAAATGACTTAATTTGAAAGTTTTCGTTTAATATTGTAAATTTTTGATTCTCCAAGCAAGATTTGCATAATGTTATTTTTCTTATTCTATTTCTATCATATTGAAAGCTGTTTAACATCTCTTCAATGGGCGAAAAATCTTCGGAACGAGTTTGACTTGAAAATGCTATAAACTTATTCTTTTCAGAAAGTAAGAATTTTTTAAAAAGACGAGGATCTATAAGAGAACTCTTTCCATCTTTATCAATTTTATTAAAACTCAAAGGACGCATTTTATTTTTAAAATCCAAACCAATTTGTATATCCCCCCTAAAAAAAGGTTCGCTTATGTAAGAAAAAGTAGATGGCTTTTTCTTAAATGACTTCAAATAAAAAAAATTAACATTAAAAAGTAATTCCTTTTTACGCTCATAATTTCTATCTAAAACAATAAAAAAATCTCTTGAAATGATACTCAAATACTAAACCATCTCTGAGTTTAACCGTTATTTAAATAAAGTGAAAAATAACAATTCAAATTTTCTATTTATAATATTATTCGAAATAGAATTATAGGATATTAACTGTTTGAGAATATCTTAAAAAAGGGAATAAAAAAGAAAAGAATCTAAAAGCCAAAAACTCGCTTTATTTTATCGTACACTTCTTTTATCTGTCTTAATTTTGTCTCATCGCCCTGATTTAAGAAATGTTCCAACCATTGCGAGAGTCCCTGATTCTTAATCCATTCAAGGAAGTATTCAACTGATTGACGTTCCTCATCAGACATTTTTTTCTCGATTTTTCTCCAATATTTGTTTTGATTTTTAATCCTCTTCTATATAAAAATTATAAATTATTCTATTTTATATTTTTATAATTTTAATTCAAAAAAAAAATCAACAAAATTTTTAATTAAATTTTAGAAG
>CAYZTE010000027.1:0-21293 GCA_964481225.1 uncultured archaeon
GCAAATCTCGGGATTTCCGGAACAAATCAGAAAAAAAAATGAAGAAGTAAGAGAATATAATAGAAAGATTGAGAATGGTGAAGTAAAAGCTAAACCGAGAAAACTACGAGAACTTATTATGGAGAGAGATATGTATCGCGTGGATAAGGTATTAGTTTATCCCTGGGCACATTTAAGCAAATTTCTTAGTAATGAAGCAAGTGCTATGGACGTTTGTCCAAAAATATCTGAATTCTTAATAGAGAAAGGCATTGAAGCAAAATCTTCTCCATTTGGTTGGTATAAATCTTTTAAAATCAAGTGCTTAGGCCATGAAATGGCAGAAATGTATAGAGATGTGAAATTATATATCCAACCTGAAGAGCATCTTACAACCTCAATATTTAAGGTTATAATGCCTGAAGGAAAAGAATTGGATATAAAACTTGATGAAGAAAAAAATGTTTTACCTTTAAAAGAAATTAAAGATGAAGATTTTCTTTCATTCCTGCAAGCAGAATTTGGTACTAGAAAAACAGAACAACCATATGAACCAGCTCATATCAAATTTATGAAAGAGTTTGAATTAATTGATTTTGATCCTAATACTGACACAGGAAATTATCGTTGGTATACAAAAGGAGTAATAATGAAGAATTTGATAAAAATATTTGTAGAAGATCGTTTAATTGACTTTGGGGCGATTTTAATCGATACTCCAGTCATGTATACTGTAAAAAATAAGAAATTAACGGCTCAAACTGCCCGGTTTCCAGCACGAACTTATTGGGTAGAATCAGGGCGTGACAGGTATTTACTAAGGTTTGCTTCTGACTTTCTTTTATTTGATTTATTCTCCAAAATGAATTTAAAACCCCAATATTTCCCTCTGAGAGCCTATGAGTTTGAACAATATGATTTCCGGCGTGAATTGGAAGGTGAAGTAAGCGGTTTAAGAAGATTACGGACTTTTATAATGCCAGATCTTCATACATTATGTAAGGATTTGGATTCTGCGGTTGTTGAATATAGAAAGCAATATGAATTAATCAGAAATCTTGAGAAAGATTTAGGAGTAAATTCATACGCAATTTTTCGTACTACGCGGGACTTCTATGAAGGAAACAAAGATTGGATTAAAGAATTAATAAGTTTAGATAAAAGTCCAGCCCTATTAGAAATATGGAAAGAGAGATATTATTACTTTATTTTAAAAATGGAAAGAAATGTACTTTCTGCTGATAATAAAAGTGCGACGTTGGCAACCAATCAGATAGATGTGGAAAGCTCCTTAGAATATATGTCAGATTCAGAGGGTAAAAAAAGACAAAAATATAATATTTCTTTTATAGATACAGATGGTCAATTAAAATATCCTATTATCCTTCATAACTCTCCAACTGGAGGATTAGAGAGGATATTATGGGGATTAATCGAATCAGCAATTCGTAATAAAGATAAAATAGTTCCTGGATTTAAGACTTGGTTATCACCTATTCAAATCAGAATTATAACTGTATCTGATGATCAGAATGAATATGCCGAAAGAATATTAGATATCCTCAATGAGGATTTTCGGGCTGATTGGGATGATCGTACAGAAACAGTTGGCAAAAAAATAAGACAAGCAGAAATTGAGTGGATCCCTTATTCGGTTATTCTTGGTAAAAAGGAACTAGAGAATCAAACAATATCTATTAGAAAAAGATTAATAGGTAAACCATTCGGCCCAAAAAAACAAACTTCTGAACAAATAAACAATGTAGAATTAGATGCATTATTAGAAATGCTTGAAGAAGATACAAGATATTTACCAAAATATAAATTACCAGTACCATTTAGGAAATTCAGTACCAGAATTTATTTTAGAAAATAATAATATACTCTATTTTTGAGTTTTATGACAATTAAAGCAATAGTTTTTGATTTAGGTGGAGTAATTGTTGATTTAGATTTCTCAAATTTTTATAATAAGATAATAACTCAATCTCCTTTAAATAAACCTCAAACACCAATTATTTTGGAATTTTTCCGTCAATCAGACATCTATCATCAAGGATTAATGAGCGATGAGGAGTTCTATCAGTTGGCGTGTGATCTACTACAAGTTTGTGCATTAGATCAAAAAGATTTCTTTGAAGCATTTAATAGTATTATTTCAGGGATTAATCCTAAAAGTATTGATGTAGTAAAACAATTGCGAGATATGAACCAGTATAAGCTTATTGCCTTATCAAATGTAAATTCGAGCCATTGGGAATATATCTCAAATAAGAAATGGGGGTTTCTAGAATATTTTGATGAGATGATTTTATCGCATGAGATCCATATGACTAAACCGGATAAGGAGATCTTTCAATATGCCATAAAAAAAGCAGGTTGTAAGCCAGAAGAAATTATTTTTATTGATGATGGATTAAATAATATACGTTCTGCTCGGGAATTAGGAATTGTAGGAATTAAATTTATAAATAACGAAGAATTAATTAAGGAACTCAAGAATCTAAATGTTGAGATAAATTAAGAAAAAATTTGTTTAGATTATAATTCACCAACATCCTCAAGGCAAGCCTTGGCGATAGTCTCAAACGCAACTTCTACATTTTCTCCTGTCTTTGCTGATGTCTCCAAGTATTTACAATTTAACCGTTTAGCTAAATCTTCTGCTTCTTCTTTGTCAACATCTCTCTCTAAATCAGCTTTATTGCCTAGAAGTATCATTGGGATGGTTCTTTTTACTGATTTTTTGATAGAGCTAATCCATCCAGGAATTTTTAAAAGTGTTTGACTAGATGATAAATCAAATACACCAAGAGCACCATTGCTCCCCTTAAAATAAATTGTGCGAAGTTTATGAAATTGGGGCTGTCCTCCGATGTCCCAAAGGAGAAGACGAACATGCTTTCCATCTATTTCTACATCTTTAATTAAAAAATTACTACCAATAGTTTTTTTTAAATCATCACTGAAATAATCTTTAATATAACGTAATAAAAGACTTGTTTTGCCAACTCCTCCAGGTCCAAAAAGTGTTATCTTAAATTTAAATTCACCTTTTCCTGACATATTCACGCTCCTTATAAGAAATCAATAATTAGTGTATTTCAATAAAAAATGTTATCTAACTATTTTAATCTAATTTAACATGAATTTAATGAATTTAAGTGATAATTAATTCATTAATTATTATTTCATATTATCTTTTAAAGATATTTATATCTTTATAATATGGCGAGATTTATTTAAAAATTTGGAAAGGTTTTGAAAAATATTTAAGCTTTCTTCTTTTTTTGCCCTATACTTCCGATTTTAGTCATAATCCATTCAGGAGTTCCCACTCCATTAAAATGTTTTAACCAAACATACATTAATAAAGCTAGGAACCCACAGTAACCAACCCACACAATCTATTTCTATTCCCATTAATAAGTGGAATTATTTGTTTAACAGTCAGTTCTTTAGTTATTTATAACTATTGAATTGAAAATTAAATCTGTCATTTTGTCTTTTGTAGGTTTAGGTTTTTTAATAATATTTTTCATTGATTATATATCTCAAGAAATCGAATATCTATCATCTGCTGGCGTCGGGCTTTATTTAGGGATAGCGGGTTTTCTATTAATAATAATTAATATCATAAACATATTGATTACAATTGAAAAATAATAAGGACGGTAATTTATTGCTTTCTCATTTACTTTTTCTGGATTTTTGTCCAGTTTTTCCCATTCTAGTCATAAACCATTCAGGTGTGCCTACACCATTAAAGAATTTTAACCACACATGCATTAATAACCCTAAAAATCCGGCAAATGCAACCCACACGAATGGGAGAAAGATTATCGAAAATTGACCTAAATATAGTGGTAGAAATATATGCTGAATTAGAAATAGAGACATGCTTACATTGCCATAAAATATTATCATTTTAATAAAATCATTAGATTTTCTCTTAATATCTATAAGATAAAAACATGTAGCAACGATTAAAAGAGCTACACCAAGATTATAAAACATATTTGAGGTTGTACTCCTTATCATGAAAAACGGCATTCCCAGAAATTGAACATAATCCTGTTGATTTGCAATACGCAATAAATCTATAAAATAATATTCAGTTATTTCAATAGTTTCATTAGTTTGTAATTCCAAACCTGTTATTATTCTCGTTCCTTTTCCAACGGGTCCAAAAATTCCCAATATTACTAAAAAAAGCCCCCAATATAAGAACATCCGAAACAAGTTTTTATACGCTTCTTCAGTTCCTTTTATCATTGCATCGTAGAGGTATTCGCCAAATATAGTGGAAATAAAACATACTGAGATCCATGGAAGAAATGCCACTTGAGGGAGAGGAGATGTTATTATAAAATGTAAGAACGTTATACCTACATTTATATCTTTATAATCAAATAGGAATTGTCTGATATAAGGTGAAATGTAAATGATAATAGTACCTATTATTCCACGTGTAATTTTTCCCAATTTTAACACGTAATAAGAAAAGATTTGAGAAAAGCCTATGAACATGAGAAAATTCCAACCCCATAGATTTAAGGGAAATGCAACATCCAGACTTGTTGTTGCTAAAGATATTGGATTAAAAATTACTCCAAAAATAATAATCATAATTCCACGAGTAAAAATACGATTTCGAATAATTTTATCTGATACAATGCCTTTCTTCCGTTTAATGCTGAAGATAACGCTAAGAGCTGAGAGAAAAACGAATAAGGATGGACCTAATATGTCTAGGAATGCAAACATAAGTCCATATAAAAACCTCCAGTCATCATCAAACCAACTGACTGCAGCATGAGCTAAAATAATAAAACACATAGCAAAACCCTTTACGAAATCTATTGAAGTAATACGCTTAGTCGATAAAGAATCAGTTTTTTCTTCAAGAGGAATTTCTTCTTCTAAATAATCAACGGGTGGGTGAGTTTCTGCACTTTGATCTTTTTCATTTAATGATGACATTTTTATTCTAATTATAATTAAAACTTAATTGCTTAAAAATCTAAAAAAAATTAATATTTTCAAAATTTATTTTAATATTATTCTTTTTGAATTTTTATAATTTCTCAATTTTAAAAATATAATTAAATATGAATTTTCATGAAACTTAGAAATTTCCTCAATATTTCGTTAATAGGATTAATTGGTTCCATAATTTTAATCCTATCTGAATTCTTTTCGTGGTTTTCAGAGTATAACTTAATTGAGTTGTATGTTATAACTACGGAAGTAGCGTTTGAAGATTCATTTCTATTCCTATTCCCATTAATAAGTGGGATAATTTGTTTAATAGCCAGTTCTTTAGTTATTTATAAAATTGAATGGAAAATCAAATCTGTCATTTTGTCTTTTGTAGGTTTAGGTTTTTTAATAATATTTTTCATTGATCATATATCTCAAGAAATTGAATATCTCCCAACTGCGGGCATCGGGCTATATTTAGGGCTAACAGGTTTTCTATTAATAATAATTAATATCATAAACGTATTAATTACATTTGAAAAATAATAAGGACGGTAATAAACGATTAGCAAAAATAACAATGAAATAATTGATAGAAATAAGGATCAAGATATTGAATCAAGTTTTTATTATGCATTAGGTCATGAAATCCGAAGAAAAATAATAAAAATAATTGGAGACAACCAATTTACTTCATTTACTCAGCTTAAGAAAGAACTTGGAGTAAGCACGGGAACAATTTATCATCATTTAGATACATTGGCAGAATTAATTGAGCAAAAGGAGGATAAAAAGTACTATTTAAAGGAACTAGGTGTGTATGCTTATAATTCTCTTAAAGATAATATTGAAACAATAAAAACTCCTGGAATATCTTTTAGAGAAGTTAAATCTCCGATTTTGAGGAAGTTAATGTTGATTACGTCTAAAAGACTCATCCAACTTGAAGAAATAAATAAAACTTACTCAATTTTATTATCAATAGGCATTTTAATTCTTGGCACAATTTTAAGCATTTTAAATGGTTTTTACGCCTTTCTATTGTTTTTTATGGAGTTCGATCAGATTAGTTTAGATTCCTCATTTCGCATTTTAATTAGTTTTAGTTTCATATTAAACCTTTTAATGTTTTTCATTGTAATAGAAGGGATCTCTCGTTTATTATACAAAAAGAAGGAAAATACTTTGAATTTTTTAATATCATTTGCAATCATTCAGTTTCCAATGATATTTTATCTTGTGGTTCATTTGATTTTTAAATCTACTGATTTATTAGTTATAAGTGCGTTTAATTTTATTGATAAGGTGTTAATGATAATTTTTCAAGTCTGGTCGTTATGGCTATTGTCATATAGCTTAAGTGTCAAGAAAGGATTAAGAATTGAGAGTAGTTTAATCATTTCCCTTTTACTTCATTATGGCGGGTTTACAATAGTACTGTTTACTTTGATTTAATTATTTTGAAATCCAATTTTTTTAATAATTGAATTATTTCTTTCATTCTTCTTCTCGATGAGTTCAAGTCTTTCGTTTTTGTTGCTATAAAGCAAGAAAATTGTTTTGTTTTACCTAAAGAAATTGGTGGTGTTACGAATTCAGGTATTTCTCTTATGAGTTTAGGAAGCATTACTTCATTAAATTCGTCATTAATTATAGCCTCCTTAAAAATCATTTCAATTTTTGAGAAATGAGAGTAATATATATGTTTTATATCCGTTGGTTCTACACAATTTAATTTACTATTCAAAATTAGCTTAGCAGGATTTTGATTAATAGTATTTCTTAATCCGACATATGAGGTAGTTAATCTTGGATTAATTTCTATAAAGCAAGGTGATTTATCACTTTTCGATATGAAATCGATACCGAAATAACCATTGAATTTTGAAAGGTTAAACTTTCTAAAAAAAAAGTCTAATTCTTTAATAACTTCTTTTTGGTTTTCTACGGGTGTATATCCTCCAAAATATTCAGATTTATATTTAAAGCTTTTAATATTTATATCTTGAAAATTTACACTTAAAATAAGAGGATACTGAACTTGAGAATTTAAAGAATAAGAAGCTCCTATTAAAGATAAACTCAAATCTCTTCCTTCAATGTACTCTTGAATGATGTAATTTCTCTCATATTCTATAATATCCTTAATGCTTAGAAAAAATTCTTTAATTTGATTTTCTGTCTCAAAATAATAGATCGACTCAGCTCCAACGCCCTCTTCAGGTTTAATCACAATAGGTTTTTTAAATTTATTAAACTTTTCAATAATAAAGTCGTAATCTAGATTTTTTTCTTTATAAGGTATTAAATACGTCTTAGGAGTAGGAATTTCACTATTTTTGAAAAAATTATGCGTTATAATTTTTGATGTGCCAATTCTAATACCTTCTAAATTCGTACTTAAAAGGATTTTATTATGGTTTTTTACAATTTTAGTTAGGTCATAAAGTATGTTTGAAAATTCGGGAGCAATAATAAAAGCATACTTACACTCTTGAACTAAAGTTTTAAAAATCTTAAGATAATTCTCTTTAGGATCAATTTCTTTTATAATATCTGCTTGTAGAAATCTTGACAGAAAGTAGATTCTAGAATCTAATATCGTGTAAATTTCAAAATCCAGCGCTTTAAAATCTGCAATAATCGATCTTAGCATACCAAATCCTTCACAAAAAAGTGAAATTGGTATATCAACTTGATTAAAACCGCCACCAGAAACAAATTCAAAAATTAAAATATCTTGTTTACTCATTTTAAAATTAAATTCTAGTATTCAGAATTCTATAGAATAAGCAGTCATTAAAATGTTTTTATAGATTAGTTTTAAAATGATGAATAAATACTTTTAATTAACTTTAATTTAACAAAAAACTATGATATTTGATTATGTCTCCTTTTTTTCAAGAAGAAGTAATGCAACGTATACGCTACTTGCATTTTAAGATAAAGAAATTAGAAGAAGCTTTACAAAAACAAGACGAACATTTTAGTTTAGATGATCTAAATCTTGTTTTAGAGTATACTAAAATCCTAAATATTAACTATCAATATGAAACTCATGAAGAAATATTAAATGATTTAGATATTACACCAACTTTTCAAGATCCAGTAGCTAATAGAGAAATAGAGATTCGTGATATAATATTTGAATGTGCCCGTGTACTTTGGGTCATGGCAAGAGCTTATTCTCAACTATCTGAGAAATATGAAGAAGAAGAGGAATGGGAAAATGCGATAATAGCGATGACTGAATGTAGTAAACTGTATAAAACTTCAGCTTATTTTAGTTCTGCTGTTGTTAATCAAAAGGACTTAGGGACTACTCTGAATTCTGAAAATTTAGAGTTAAATTCTGAAGAAGCAAGGATCTTCGCTCAAAGCATTGCGGCTTTACGTGAAGAAACTAATAACAACATTTATTTTGCTTCGAAATTATATGCTGGACTTAGCTTATTATCAAAAAGGTTGTTTTATTTAAAAAAACATGAAGAGAAAAAAAAGCAGCAAATCAGAGCACAATTTCATTATGATATGGGAAAAGCGTGCTATCTCAAGGCACGTGCTTCGTTGGAATCATCAATAACAAACATAAACAAAGAAAAAGTTATAAAGCTACAACAAAAAGCTTTATGGTATTTCTTAAAATCTAGAGATATTTGGGAGGATATGCTCAAAAATCTTCAAATCTCGAGTGAAGAAAAGGAAAATTTACAGCTTAATTTATCAATTGTTGAGAAAAATCTTAAGGAACCTGATGTTGAACAATTAGGTTATGAAGAAATTAAGAAGATCCAAGATCCAGAACCAATAATTATTATTCCAGAAAATTTAGCACCATTCGTCCCAAAAAATATCATATATTTAACAAAATTCGTGCCTAAGGATTTAAATATTAAACGTTTCAAAGCCTTTCAAAAAAAGAAATTAGAAGACAAAATCCCATACAGTAGAAAGGAAAAGCTGATAGATAAAAAAGCTGGAGTTGTACGAACGATAAATGAACTTAAGTTGCTTAAAGAAAATAATGAGATAGATGTAGATAAGTTTGCTGAACTCATGGAAAAGTATTCAACAAAACTTAAAATGATTGACTCTGCTATAGAAAAACTAGCTAGGAAGTAAAAATTTTTTCTTTCTATAGTCAGTGATTATATTATGTCTCCAGGCAATGGTTTTTTCTCTTTTTCCAAATATTTCTTGCGATTTTCTTCTATTTCAAAATCCCTTTGAGATTCTTCTAAAAAAACCAAATCATAGACTTCTTTTAGCACCATACTGATAAGCATTACTTCCATGATGAAGATCAAAAACACCATTATCGTTTGCAAGTTATGCAAATCCTTAAAAATAAGAGTAGTAAAGAGAATGAAATGGGGAATGTAAAATACTGTAATAATCCCTATCCTTTTTCCAAACTTAATTATGTTTTTGTTCTCTAATTTGAAGATCTTTTTTAGGGTTAATGCTTGCCATAAATAGTATAAACAAAATAAGAGATTTATAGAACATAGAATTATGATAAAATTTCTTTCCTGAGTCTCTAATGCTATATAAGGCTTTAAAATAAATGAGCCAATCATAAAAGTTAGTGAAAAAATGAATAAAACTAACGCTAAAGACAATAAACCATCATGAAAATCCTTGAAATCTAAGACTTACCACCTTATTTTAACCATTAAATTTGATCTTCACATGCTCTTTTGCAAATATAATTCATTCTATAATTAAAATTTAAATTAAAAACCAAGATAATAAAAATGTACTAGAAAAACTTGCCGATTTTGCTTAATTTTTTTGACTTTCTTTCGAATACCAATTTTTAAAATAATCGTATTTTTATTTTAAGCAATCTTTTTTAAATTATGTCAGAACAAGTGTCAATTCTAATGTATATAAAAAACATGCTCGCAGATTTAATCTATATCAATGGTATTATCGCCACAGAGCTAATTAAAGTTACAGAAAATACTGCAACTATTCGTCGAGGGGAGGAATTTTTAGATGAAACAAACTGTCCAGCTGAACATCATGAATTAAATTGTAAAATTATCGATATTTTAAAAAATTATCAAAGAAAGCCAGAAGATTTAGCTGGATTAGAAAAACACGTTTTAAAGCATCTAGAATGACTAAATCGATCGTGTTAGCATGCCAAAGGATTTTGATAAATTTGTAGACAGGCTTCAAAGGAACCTTACCAAAGAAGACATTAGAGATCAGAATGAAAAAATTGTAAATTTATTTCATAATCCAATAAACTGGGGAAAACCTCCGAGTGAAGATATAACAATATTCGAAGAGCGAAGAGGAGGACCAAAGGGTTATTTTTTAGGATTATATTTAAAGATAGAGAAAAATAAAATAATTAAAGCTAATTTTGTAACTGATGGATGTGGTGTAATGGTTGCTACTGGAAGCCAAACTACAATTTTAATTGAGGGTAAACCTATAAATTTTGCTAAAAATTTGAAATCAGAAGACATTGATAAAACATTAAAAGGATTGCCAGAAGATGAAAAACATTGTGCTGATTTTGTAATTGAAACTCTTAAAGGTATAATTGAAAAATATAAACAAAAACAATAATTTGAATCTATAATGATAACTGAAAATGTTGATATTCCCATAAAATCAGATAATATTAACCTTAAAGGTTCAATCTATTATACATCAAAGACTCCTAATAAAGCTCCTTTTATTGTTAATTTAGCTGGATTTATGCATCACAGAGAAAATTATCTTGTAAAATTTTTTTCTGAAAGATTTGCAAATGCAGGATATTATGTTTTGTCCTATGATTATCGTGGTCATGGAGAAACCCGAAAACAAACCGGATCTAGATGGGATCAAATGATCACGCAAATTTTTTCAGATATTCATATTGTTCTTGAATGGGTTACTGAAAGTCAATCTAATAGACTTTTAGAAAATAAAATAGCATTGTTCGGAAGGAGTTTAGGGGGTGCGATTATTTTATCTCGCGGGTATATTGATGAAAGAGCAAAAATTTTAATTACTATGAGCACGCGTTATGATTACGAAACGATTAAGGGAAGATATAAAGAAGTTGAAGAGGAAGAAAGAGAAGAAATTATTAGAAAAATTAGCCCTAAATATTACTTAAAAAAGGATCCAGTGAATAATGATAGAATTTTGATTGCGCATTGTAAAGATGATAATATAATCCCTTTTAAAAACCTACATGAGATAAAAGAACATCTTGGATTAAGTGATGAAAACGTTATTGAGTTTGATACTGGAGGGCATACATTTTCCGGGTATCGCAACGAATTATTTATACTTGCTCTTGAATTTTTAAAAAAGTTATAAAGAAGGAAAAAATGAATTTATTATGAATTAAATTAATTTGGTGGAATCATAATGGAAAAAATATTAATTGCTGGACCTGCCTCACAAATTCTTGGAGTGAAAATTGCTCAAGAATTAGGAATTGAAACAATGAATACTGAAATAAAGATCTTCCCAGATGGAGAAAACTATTTAAGAATTAATATTGAGGATGAAACTTTATTAGCCAATAAAGAGGTTATTATCGTTCAATCAACAGGACCGAGTTCAAGTGGAAACCAAAATAGTCGTTTATTTGAACTTTTCATGATGATCGACTCAGTTAAACGTATGGGTGCAGTAAAAATTATAGTAGTTGCTCCCTATCTTGCGTATGCTCGTCAAGATAAAATATTTAGACCAGGAGAGAGCCAATTTGCAAAGGTTATTTTCCGAATCATTAATTCTTTAGGCATTGATGAATTTTATGCTGTTGATGTTCATGCTCCTTTAATAATGGATGAGTGTTCATGTAAAGCAGTAAATATTGATTCTATGAAACTTTTAGCCGATTATATTAAATCTAAAGGAGGAAAAGAAATTGTAGTAGTAGCTCCAGATAAAGGAGCCGTAGAAAGATCAAAGACATTTGCTAAACACTTCGGAGAAGATGTTCCTGTAGATTTTTTTGAAAAAAAAAGAGACGTTAAAACTGGTGAAATAAAAATGTCTGGAAAATTGAGTCTAAAAGGTAAAGACGTGGTAATAGCAGATGATATAATAGCTACAGGCGGAACCATGGCAACGGCTATCAAATTAGTCAAAGAGAGTGGAGCCAATAGAGTATTTGCAGTAGCAACTCATGCTTTATTATTACAACAAGCAAAATATCGAATTTTAAAAGCCGGCGCAGATGAAATTATTGGAACAGATTCAATTGATAATGAAGCAAGTAAAGTCTCTTTGGCTAAAATAATTGCTGATTATTTAAAATAAGAGAATAATAAATATTAATAGTTATTAATAATGTCTACAACTACTTTTCTAGTTTCATTCTTTAAATCTTCTATTGTAGAATTATTTAATATCTTATAATCGGCGCTTTCTAAAACTTTATCAAGCCCAAATACAATTTCCCTTTCATCTCTATCTTTTAAATCTTCAAGGCTTTTTGGATCATCACTGCGCCCCCTTTCAAAAAGTCGATTAAATCTTTTTTCTTCATCAACTACAACTGCTATAATTGGAAATTTCCAAAATTTTCGAAATGCGTTAACTTCAGAGAGAGATCTAACTCCATCCACAAAAATAACTTCTTCCTTTTTCCTTTTTATCAGGTCTACACATTTTTTGGCTATTATTTCTGGTCCCCCTTTTTCACGCAATTCTTTAGCAATTTTCCCTATATTATTTCCAGAAGGTTCTAAATTCCTATTTTTGACTTCACTTCGAACAACATCGCCCATTGTTACAACAATCCCTAAATCCTCTATAGCCTCCATAGCTGTTGTTTTACCAGAACCCGGCAGACCACAAAAGCAAATTACTTTCATTTTTAAAGATTTTTAAAAATTATTGAATATAATTAAATATTTAGAATATGTTTAAATTCTATATAGAATAAGAAATAAAGTTTTTAAATATAACATTGAGGAGCATAAATTAAAAGATACATGAAAGATACTAAAAAGATTGATCCATTTTATTCACCAGTTTTACTAACGTTAAAAGCGTATGAAAGAATAGTAGGCTATGCCACTAGATATGCTAGTAAGGATTTAAATCTTAATAAATGGCGTGAAGTATATGGGATCTTAATTGGTTCTATAGAAAATGATTCTGCAGTGATCATAAAGGATGCTATTCCAATGGTTGTTGGTGATCGTGCTGGGGTTAAATATGAAAATAAACAGTACGTGGATATGGCTCAAATTGATGCATCAGTATTTGAGAGATCGATTCAGGATAAAAAAAAGGATTTTATTATTGGCTGGTGGCATACGCATCCTGGTTTTGGCTTTTTTTATTCCCCGATAGATTGTATGACTCAATTAGGTTATCAGCTTCCAAATCCATTCGCCTTGGGACTCATTTTCGATCATTCTGAAAAAGAATCTAATGAACATATTTTAGGAATTGCCGGACTAAGATTAAAAGATCCTAGTCTGGGAATATCATCAACTTATAACTTAATAGAGTTGAAATATGAATTAGATCCAAAAAAAATGGTAAAAAGAGCTGATAAAGTAATAGAAATAGTTAAAAAAAACATAGATAAAATACTGAAAGAAATAATATATATCGATGAGGTGCTCCGAAAAAAAATGTTAGCCCAATTACAAAGAAATTTCGGCTTAATCCTCGTCCCAAAAAAAGATATTAAAGTAACCAATGACGAAGAAGAAGCGGAAGAAGATGAACGTTATTTATACGAGTGGGATCCTGAATTTTATAAAAAATCATATCGAATTCCAAAATATAGAGAAAAAATGGAAAAAACAATATCGGTAGCTCATGATGAATTAGATGAGCTAAGTGGAAAAGAGGAAACTGATAAGTATGAAATCAAAAAACAAAAATTAACCAAAAAATTAAAAAATATGTTAAAGAAACCAAATGAATGGTATGATAAGTTAATGGATGAATTCTCCAAGAAGATTGAAGTCATATCTCCTTTTTATACTTACTTAGATACTAATGAAAGAAAAGTTATCGAACATTTTGAACAACGAATTTCTAACTATTCTAAAATCTTAGATGACCTAAATAGAAGATCAGAATTAATTTTAGAAGAATTTTAATAAAAAATTTTCATTTTGCATATATTAAACTTTAAAAACATGTAAAGATATAATCAATTTAAGGCTTTTAGAAAAATTTTATATTGATAAGATATTATTAAAGATTAAGCTTCTTTTTAATCTATAAAATTTTTTAGCGATAGAGGTTCTTTCATGGTTAATGAAACTACGATTGTAATAAGAAACAGAAGCGAAAAAGATAGATCTATTAAAAACGCAATATTTGCATTTTCAGGAGGAAAAAAATCATTATTAATTAAGGGTGAAGGTGAAGAGATAAGTACTGTAGTTGAGGTTGCCGAGATTTTAAAGAATCGCATGTACCCCAGGTTAGAAATTGCAAATATTTCATTAGGAAGTCGCCCTTTTTTTAACAATAAGCAACGTAAGTATAATAGTAGAAATACCAAATATAATAAAAACAAGATAGACTTAATTTCTAATATTAAAATTACGCTCCAAACTAAATCATACTAATGTAAATTTATGAAGGCTAATTTTAAGCATTTAGGTCCATTATTAGATGAAACTCGAACTCCTGCAGTTTGTGAGATATGTAATAATTTCATTTATAAACGTGTTTATTACGATGAGAATTCTAAGAAAAAAAGAAAAATTGTTTTTGTATGTAAAAATTGCTTAAAAAATGATAAGTAAATCATAAATAGAGTTATTCTATTTCTTTATTTTCTCGCTTTTTTATACTTCTTTTCTTAAGATATTTAGTCCAATCAAACGACATTATGAAAAACATTACTGTAATTGTAACCAATAGCAAAATTGCTTCAGTAATTATACTTGAAGTATCATTATCTATGATTCCCTGAGCTGCTAAGCCAAATTCTAGAAAAATTGGCCAACAGCAATATAATAGCGTTGTAAAATTTTTTCCTAACCAACCAGGGATGATGCATTTCCAAAAAGGATATTTAATCATGCCCAAAGGTAAGAATAATATATCATCTGGAAGAGGCGTTAAAGCAAATAGAAATATGTAAAAAGGCGTTCGCTTTTCATTTTCTAAGATTAATTTTCCAAAACCATTGACATTATTTAATAAATCTGATTGCTTTTCCTCAGCAATTTTTTTCGTTCCATAACCAACAGCATAACCAGTAAATTCACCTAACGCGCTCCCAAGACCTCCTGCCAACGTCAATCCTATAATTTCGAACCAAAAAGGACCAGATTGCAATATTTGTTCTAATGATAATCCGCTGTTTTTGTATTTAAGAACTATTGAGTTTGAAAGTGAAAATAGCACGAAAGGAAATGGAACGGGAAATCCTATTGAAGCAGATCCCAAAAAGCAAATCCCAAAAGAAATTAATAATGCCCAAAAATAGTTTGCCCCCTCAGTAACAATGCTTAAATCCTGTCTTGACTGGATTATAATTTTCTGTGCATCTGGAACAAATAGAAAGAGTAACATATAAATTATGACTATTAAATAAAAAATAATAAAAACAATTGTTAATTTTTTCGGAACTGCCATGTTCTTAAACTCGCTTGAAGATTTTAGTATTCAATCCATTCCTAGCCTTTAATAATAATTCGATATTTGCGTCAACCTTGCCTATTTTATTTACTTTATTAGGCATCTCAAGATTTTCTATTATTATTATCAATTCATCGGTTTTAGGATTATAGATAATATCTCCTTTCTCTACATTATTCGTTGATTTAGTGTTAGGACCTTTAAATATTCCTAATCCGGGAAGTGTCCAATATTTTTTAGGGCCAAAACTAAATCTCCCCCTCAAAATTATGGGCATTTTATCAATAATAGCATCTGCAGAAAGAGGGGCTAAATGACGTATTATTTTTCCTTTTAAAGCACCAATTCCAAATAATTCTATTTTTATAGGTAATTCTCCACTATCGCTCATAGTAATAATTTAAATTATTCATATTTAATATACTTTTAAAATAGTCTCTAGTTCATTATATTTTTGTCGAAAAGTTTAACGAATTTATTACCAATCTTAATAATAAGATTTAAATAATCAAATTATCATATATCTATCTGGACAATAGGTCTATTTTGCATTGGAATTAGATACACAATTGCGGTTTGTACACCGGATTAGTTGTATACAAAAATTAAATTGATCCTTAAATTTCCGACAAATTTTTTTTTAGATTCTGAGGATTCAAAATACTCTCATAAAAATTATTCACATTTATCATTTATTCCTGTTGTGCTTAAAACACATAAAATCAATCATACATGAGAAACATCATTAATTCAGCACTTTGAAGCAGGATTTGAAGTTTTTCAACAAATTCTCGATTTAATTTTGTACATTTATGGAAAATAAGACAAATTAACATTAAAACTAGAACTCTAGTTGAATAATGTGGTATTTTTTTTTTGGTACCTGAGACATTGGGACTCCTATTGCATTAAATCGGAATTAACACAAATATAGTAGCTTTGATTTCATAATTGTTTCATTGGATTATGATTCTTTAATTCTTCTGAACCAATTATACTTAGATTAATCGGAGCGCCTATTGTCCTTCTTTTTTTTTTGAATTAACCTAAGTAAGTCAAATTTAGTATCAATATCATAAAATTCATATTTTGGTTTAATAGGAAGAGCGTAAAGAATCCTTCTTCCTTTTATGATGAGATTTATTATTTCTCTAATTGTTTTTACAGAATCTTTAAGTTTTTTTCTTGTAATTTCATTAATAAAGTCATAGGTGAATATAAATATTGGGATCATTTGTCTAATCCATTCATCATCCTTAAAGGAACTTATTTCTTGTTGGATGATTTCCTTAACGATTTCTTTTGAATGTTTCTTTGCAATTGAAACAGTAGAAATTAATTTATTTAAATTCTGAGACATATTACTAACTTTTAAGGTTTTACCGCGGATTTTTTTATAAATTAAAATTGGATGATTTCTAATGAGTTTTAAATTGCTGTTTATTATTTCTAAAACTTTACTTAATAAATCAAATTCAAAATAGGTATCTCCAGGTAGAATAAAATATAAGAATTCTTTTTCAAAGACCGTTTTATCCTTTGTAATTGATAAAAAAGAATACAATGGCCCTCGTTTATATCGTGTTCCAGAGTGAACTATTGATAGTGCGTTCCGTAAATCGTCATCATTTTTTTTGAGAAAAGAAACATATTCTTCAATCTTACTGCTTAGATGTCCACTTACAATAACAATGGATTCGATTTCTAATTTAACTAAGTTATTTATTAAGTGGTAAAGAATTGGCTTTTTAGTTAAAGAATCTATTTTGATTAATGGTTTTGGCACAGCTTCGGTATAATCCCTAATTCGCGTGCCTTCTCCAGCACATAGAATAATAGCTCGTATTTTTTTTTCTATTTTATTCTTTTGTGGTAACAATCGTATTACCATCCATATCAATAATTATAGTATGTTCTTGTTGTGCGACAGGTTTACCACTACTCTCTATTAGAATTGGATAATCTTTAAGTAATCCTTTTCTTAATAATTGATTTATTACATTTTGAATGTTATCTCCAGAAAGTGCATTTTTCATTTCTAAAAGTCTTGCAGAAAAAGGTAAATAATTAAAATGTTTTTTGATTTCATTGAATTTTATTAAATCATCATAAGATACATTTTTCTTTTTTTTTTTCATCTGTACTAATTTATATATATAGCAATGATCTCCATTTTTCACCCAACCTTTTCCTGATGTAGCAAAGGGTTCACATGCATATGTATCTCCTGGTTCTAATATGTGACCATGCTTTATATCTTTGAAATTTGGAATGAATTTCCCAGCATGTAAATCATATTGTTTTAGCTGGTGACCACCAAGATTATATATTGGATTTAATTTATAATTTTTAATTTTCTTTTCGATAGCTTCTCCTAATTCGTATAATTTAGCTCCTGGTTTAAAAATCTCAATTGCCGCTTCTAATGCTTCATCAGCAGCATTGATATAGGTTTGTAAGATCTCATCACCATCTAGATTTATTGTTATAGCTGAATCGGCAATATAACCATTGTAATGTGAACCAATATCTAGTTTTAAAAGTCCACTCTGTGGAACTACTGTTGCATCGTTAATAGGAGGACTATAATGAGCCGCAATTTTATCAAAAGAGATATTGATTGGAAATGATAACTCGCACCCATTATTTCTTATCTCCAATTCACATTTATTGGCTATTTCCAAAAACTTAATTCCCGGTTTTACCATTTTTTTTGCTAACTTTTTAGCGGCAATAACAGCTTTACCAGCTCTAATATAAGCATTTACCCAATCTTCAGTCATACTCTCAACTTAGAATGTTTTTAGATTTTAAATTAAGGAGTTAGTCTATCTGGGGTTCTTGGATACATTACTGCTTCTCTTATATCATCCAAACCACAAATTAAAGTAAGCCATCGATCAACACCCAATCCAAAACCCGCGTGAGGTGGCATTCCGTAATCAAAGGCATTAAGATGGGATTTAAATGATAGGGGATTAAGACCTTTCTCATTGAGTGTTTTTACTAATTGCTCTTTATTATGAACTCTAGTACCCCCTGAAGTTAATTCTAACATGCTTTTTTGTAGATCAAAAGATTCACTATATTTAGGATTTTTTGAAGGCATAATATAAAAGGGTTTAATTGACGTTGGCCAATGAGTTATATAATAGTATCCCGTTAGTTCTTCACCTAATTTTCGATAAGCTTCAGTAGAAATATCTTCTCCAAATTCAATATTAAATCCTAATTTATAATCGATAAGCTCAATAATTTCTTCGTATTTATATCTTGGAAAAGGAATTTCTGGAATTAAAGTCTTATTTTCCACATTTAAATATTTCAGTGCATTGATTTTATTTTCTCTTATATCTCTAATAACCGTGTGAACCATTTCTTCCAAAATTTTAAGAATATCATCCATTGCTACAAAAGCCATCTCTACATCTAAAGTAAAAATTTCACAGAGATGCCTTTTCGTACGACTTTTTTCGGCTCTAAAACAGTCACTTATTTCAAATACTCTTTCGTAAACTCCACTCAATTGTTCTTTGTATAATTGAGCAGATTGAGAAAGGAATGCTTCCCTTTCGAAATACATGATTGGAAACAATTCAGTGCCACCTTCTGTGGCAGAACCAATAATTTTTGGAGTTGTTATTTCTGTAAAATCTCTTTCAAATAAGAATTTTCGAATGGAGCTAAGTATTTCACCTCTAATTTCAAAAACAGCTTGATTTCTGAGTGATCTTAAATCCAAAGCTCTATGATTTAATCTGAGATCTAGTTCAGATATAGTTTCGCCAGTCATATCTATTGGTAATTTTTCAGGAGTTTTATTTAATAATTTTATTTCAGACGGAATAATTTCTATTCCTCCTGGAGCCGTATTAAAAGCCTTTACCTTTCCTTTCACCATTATGCAATATTGATATCCGACCTTAGTGTTTTCAAACACATCATCAGGAACAATACCTTTTTTTAAGGTAATCTGTCGTTCTCCATATTTATCTTGAAGGGAAATAAACTTTAAACCTCCAAGATCTCTATAATTTCGAATCCATCCCCCTAAAATGACTTCCTTATCTACTAATTCTGTGGTAATATCTTTAGTAAAATGTGTTTTTCTCCACTCTCCTAAATCATCAAGCATATAATTGAATCAACTTACAATTTTTTCCTCAAAAAGTATGATTTTTAAAGTTGGATTAAAAATAAAATTTTTGCCTTCTTATCTATATTTATGGTAAGTTTGAAATGGAATGGTAAAGAGGAAATAACAGAAATTCAATCAAAAAAAAAGGAATCTAAGTCTTTCCAGGTTCTTGATATGTACCCTTTTATCGGTGAAGAATCTAAATCGGAGGAAACTTGGGAAAATTTATTGATTTGGGGAGAAAACAAAGACGTAATGAATTTATTAATAAATAAATTTGCGGGTAAAATATCTCTCATTTATATCGATCCCCCATTTGCTACTGGGGGAAATTTCAACCTCAAAATTCAAATCGGTGAAAAGGGGAAATATTTAGAAGATATAGCTTATGAGGACAAGTGGAAAAATGGATTGGATTCCTATTTGAATTTTTTATATGAAAGATTATTAATAATGAAAGAATTACTAACTGACAATGGATCTATTTATGTGCATCTGGATTGGCACGTAGCCCATTATGTAAAATTGATAATGGACGAAATATTTAGTATTAATAATTTCAGAAATGAAATAATTTGGGCTTATCCTGCTGCTTCAGTCAAAACAAGACGATTTTTTATGAGATCATATGATACTATTTTATTTTATTCAAAATCCTCTGATTACATTTTTAAGGATGATCCTAATATATACATGGAATATTCAAATAGAGTTAAAAACGCATTAAAAAGAGACGAAAAGGGAGTTTTTTACTATAGAGGTGGAAGTCATGATGGAAAGAAGTTATCTAGAAAGGTTTATGTAGAACAAGAAGGGATATTTCCTAGAGATGTCTGGAATGATGTTCCTTATATTAGAGCAAATACAAATGAATATCAAGGTTTTTCTACGCAAAAACCAGAACGTCTTCTAAAAAGAATTATTTTAGCATCTACAAATGAAGAGGATTTGGTGGCTGACTTTTTCTGTGGTTCAGGTACTACTTTAGCGGTATCTGAGAAGCTTGGAAGAAAATGGATAGGGTGTGATGTAAATAAACATATAATCCATATGACAAGAAAAAGAATTTTAAATATTAGTGAAAGTAATGATATCCTCAAATGGAAAAAAACGTACAATAAGAAACCTAAGCCTTTTAAGATTTTGAGCTCAAAATTACCAGTAAAATCACGCATAATTCCAAATGAATTTTTATCTAAAGAATATCAAACTATTCTTAATTTCCAAATTAAAGAAGATCCAGATTTCTCTGTAAAAATTCAAAAAGATAAAAATGAAATAATTATAGAATTAAAAGAATATAATGTTCCCTTTATTAATTCAATATCAGATAAAGTAAAACAAAAGATTTCCTCATTTCTAGATTTGATTGATTATTGGAGTATCGATTTTGATCGAATCCAAGATAAAATTTTTAAGAATACATGGATTTCTTATAGGACACCTAAAAAAAGGTCAATGAAGGTAAAGTCCGAACCTTATCTTTATGAGAATCCAGGGCATTATAACCTTTCAATCAAAACAATCGATATTTTTGGAATTGAAACGATAAAGTCATATCAAGTTAAAATTTAATTATTATTTAATAAGCTCTCTTATAAAAATT
>CAYZTE010000028.1:0-21156 GCA_964481225.1 uncultured archaeon
TGTAATCGTTTAATAATTATAAGCTTTGATAAAAAGCTATTTTTGAGAATGAAAGTAATAGATAAGAAAACTATCGCTGAAATATTAGATGAGCATATCTTAGATCTTAATACAGAGGAAATAGAAGATTTAATTGAGATACCCCCTCCTGAATTTAACTTCACCTATGCATTTCCCTGCTTTAGGATTTCAAAATTCAAAAAAGCAAAACCTGATTTAATTGCAAAAGAATTAAAAGAAAAGATAATACTTCCTGATTTCATAGAAAGTGTAAAGGCAAGTGGTCCCTATCTAAATTTCAAGGTTAACACAAGGTATATTCTTGAGAATATTTTTAAATGCAGAAATGATTATGGAAGGATAAGGGAGATTATTGATAAAGAGAAAAAAGTAAGGTCAAGATTTGTAATTGAATATCCATCTCCAAACACTAATAAACCTCTTCATTTTGGACATATTAGGAACATGTTACTTGGTAAATCACTTTCCAACTTGCTTGAATACAAGGGACATGACGTTTTCCAAGTTAATCTAAACAATGATCGTGGTATTCATATTTGTAAGAGCATGCTAGCATATAAGAAATGGGGGAATAATGAAGAGCCAGATAAAAAAAGTGATCATTATGTTGGCGATTTTTATGTGAAATTCAGTGAAATGGCAGAAAAAGATGATAATTTAAAAATAGAAGCTCGTGAGCTATTAAGATTGTGGGAAGTTGGAGATGAAGAAACAAAAAAATTATGGAAAAAAATGAATAAATGGGCTCTAGAGGGTTTCAGATCTACATATAAGAAGTTAGGGATATCTTTTGATAAAGAATATTTCGAGTCTGACCTGTATATAAGAGGAAAAGAAAAAATTTTTGAAGGTATAGATAAAGGAATTTTCGAAAGAACAGAGGATGGTGCTGTAATAGCTAGATTAAAAGAAAATTATAATCTTGAGGATAAAATCCTAATTAGAAGCGATGGTACTTCAATCTATATAACTCAAGATATCTATTTAGCTTATAAGAAAAAAGAAGATTTCAATTACGACAAATCTATATATGTTGTTGGCGACGAACAAATTCAACATTTTAAATGGCTTTTTGCTATTTTAGACCTGTTAGGTTTTAAAGAAGATAATTATCATTTATCTTATGGATTGATTAGTCTGCCAAGTGGGAAGATGAAAAGCAGAGAAGGGACTGTTGTTGATGCTGATGATGTAATAGAAGAAATGGAAAGTCTTGCATTTAATGAGGTAAATAAAAGGTATCCTGATCTTTCTAATAAGGAAAAGAAAGGAAGGGCAGAAATTATAGGACTGGCCGCACAAAAATTTTTCATTTTAAAATATAATTCGGCGAAAGGTTTTGTTTTTTACCCTCATGAAAGTATTTCTTTTGAAGGTGAAACTGGTCCATACATACAATACTGTTATGCAAGGATTGAATCAATTATTTCAAAATCTGACACAGAGATTAGTACTAAGATTAATTGGGACTTATTAAATCATGAAAAGGAATTGAATCTAATGAGACAATTGACATACTTTCCTGAAATCGTGGATTCAGCTGAAAAAACATATAATATTCATTTGATTGCACAATATTTATTAAACTTATGTCAAGCATTTAATTCTTTCTACGCCTCTTGTCAAGTAATTTCTGAAAATCAAGAATTAGAAAAAGCTAGGCTATTACTTATTTATTGCGTGCAGATTGTAATTAAGATAGGGCTAAATATTTTAGGTATAGAAACATTAGATCAAATGTAATTCTTTTATTAATAATATTCTAATTAATTATCATGACTTTTTTTGAATTTAGTAAAGTTTTAGAAGAAGATACCCAATTTGTAATTTTTGGTATACCATGGGATTATTTAACTTCCACAGATTTACCAAATTCTTCAATTGCTCCTGAAAAGATCAGAAAAGTAACAAATGATATTGGTTATACTACTGAGTTAGGTTATTACATCCCAAAATTTAAAGCCGTTGATATTGGAGATGTGAATATTGAAGCTCCGAATGTTAAAAAAAATCTTTTTTCTATCAATAAATTTATGACAGATATTTTTAAACAAAATGGTAATGTCATTCCAATTATGATAGGGGGAGACCATTTTTGCACGTATCCCATAGTTAAAGCAATAGGTGATCACTTTAATAAAATAGAAGAATTTGGTGTGTTAATATTTGATGCTCATTTAGATCTTTACCAAGAATGGGATAAAGGAGTTTATTCCCATGCTACAATTTCTCATAGAATTTATGATTTAGATTATATTAACAATAAAAACCTATTTATTGTAGGGACAAGAGATATTGATATTGCTGAATTAGAAATTGCACTATCTGAGGAAATCAAGTATCTTAATGCTTATGAATTGATGGAAGGGATAGAGAAATATATAGAGAATATTATTAGCTTTTTCAAAAAATCTAATATTGAAAACCTATATGTCTCAATAGATATTGATGTTTTCGATCCTTCTATAGCTCCTGGTACTGGTTATGCAATACCTGGAGGAATTTTTTATCGTGAAATGTGGAAGATTCTAAGGGAAATTGCTAGAAACTTTAATATTATTGCTTTTGATTTAGTTGAAGTCGCACCCAATCTGGATCTAGAAAACAAAATGACATTAAATTTAGCTGCTAAATTAATTGTTGAATTCATGTCTTTTATTGCAAATAAATAATTCAAATGATGTAAATGCCAAATAGAGATTTAAAAGAATTGTGGAAAAAAGTTAATCAATTTGAAATCACCGATGATATGGATATTATAGAACTCATTAATTCTCTTAAAGGAACAGGATTTAACGCTAAAAGACTAGCGCTAGCTTGTGACATCTATAATGAAATGATTAATGATAATGAGTGTGTGAAATTTTTTGGATTAGCTGGAGCTTTAGTTCCAGTAGGAATGCAAAGAATTATACATGATTTTGTTAAAGAGGGGTATATTGATATTTTAGTAACAACTGGTGCAAACTTAACCCATGATCTTGCAGAAGCTCTGGGATATCATCACTTGCAAGGTAATTATATAGAATCAAATAATCTTGATGATTCTGACTTATATAAGGAAGAAATTAATAGAATTTATGATGTATTCATGCCAAATAAAGTGTATGAAGGGATCGAAGAATTTATATCAAAATTGCAAATTCCTGATAATCAAATGACAGTGAGCTCTTTCTTAAAATTCCTTGGCAAACAATTACCACAAAATTCTCATTCTATTTTAAAAATCTGTGAAGAAAGAAATGTGCCAATTTTTTGTCCTGCTTTTACTGATTCTGGCTTAGCCATGCAACTGGGATTCCACCATCAACAAATTAATTTGAATCATTTTCAAGACATGCTTGAAATGGTTAATTTAGCTTGGGATGCAAAGAAAGCTGGAATATGCATTGTAGGAGGAGGAGTCCCCAAGAATTTTATAATGCAATCTCTACAATTTTGCCCTAATTCGGCAACATATGCTATTCAAATTACAATGGATCGCCCCGAACCTGGTGGCTTAAGCGGTGCCACGTTGAAAGAGGCAATATCTTGGGGAAAAATTAATGAAAACGCGAAATATTCCACAATTATCTCAGATGCCACGATTGCATTACCTATAATATTTTGGTATCTAAAAAAGTCTCAAAAATGAAAAAGATAATAGTTTGTATGTAAAGAGGATTCCAGAGGTTTTAAGAAAAAACTCCCTTAAATTTTTGATCAACGGTTTGGGTATCAGTACCAAAAATGTTATCTAGATTTTGTTTAAAATCCCTAAACTGAGAAATTTCTGAAAGATTTTTACCCGCGTTCAAGGATTTAAACTCTTTTATCACTTGCTTCAATAAGGGTTGAATAATCTTATGCATGTATTTCTCTACTTTTTTCTCCTTGTCCAAAATAGCATAAGATATTATTATTTCGGGTTCTAAGCTATCATTAGCCATGACTTTATCTTCTGCAAAAGTTATATGAAATTTTTTCCCTTCAAAATATTCTATAGCACCTTTCGAAAAAGCAGATTGGGCAAAATCCAACAACGCAGTTAGGAGTCCACTTCGTAAATCTGAATCAATTTTTCCTTTAGTTGTTTTATGATAACTTTTTTTTACTAACGTAAAGCCCCTGAATAATATTCCTGCTTCTCGAACGACCATTATTAAAATCAAGCAATTAATTTTAAATTGTATTCTTATTGAAAATTAATTAATTTGATACTTTAAATATAACAACTTATAATAATAAAGTCTTTGTATTCAAGCACGCTTAATTTTGTGCATGTTTAATTAGACTTCAATCGTTTAAGAGATTATACATTCATCTTTTCTAAATGTTCTATTAATTTCTCTAAAACCATTTTTTTAAAGGTTAATCGGTCTGCTTTAAAATTATATTGTATTACCGATGTTTCTTTATCTGTTGAAAATCCAATAAAAACTAAGCCGACTGGCTTATCTTGTGTACCTCCAGTTGGTCCAGCAATGCCACTAATCCCTATCCCAATATCGACATTTGATGTGGTTCTTACATTACTCGCCAATTGCTTTACAACAATTTCAGAAACAGCGCCATATTCTTCAATAGCTAGGTGATCTACATTCAGTAGATCAATTTTTGCTTTATTGCTATAGCAAACGATACCCCTTTCAAATACTTTAGATGCTCCGGAAACATTAGTGATCATGTTTGATACATAACCTCCCGTACAACTTTCTGCCACAGCAATTTTAATATTTTTTTCAGAAAATCTATTAATTATTTTATTGATTCTTTTTAACATATCCATGATTTCAATAACCCTTGGATGTTAGATTTATTCTTACGTGATAGGTGTTCATTTTATAACGATTGCAAGACATCATATCATTTATTTCTTGAGCCATTTATCTCAATATAAACATTTAAAACGACTTATTATTATTATTTAAAATTAACAACAATTAAAAATAAATAAAAAAATAATATTTTATACTTTCGAAATTTAATACATTTATAACCGATTTAATCAGAAAAAAAATCTGCAGAGTGAATTAAATGAGAAATGATAATACTTCAAAAGGGTTTGTCTTTAAGATCACTGTTTCTGGTATTTAACCATAGACGATCAGAGTAATCGGCGATGGTGCCGTTGGAAAGACAAGCCTCATCAAAAAATACACGCAAGGTAGCTTCCAAAAAGATTATATTAAAACATTAGGAGCTCAATTTTCTAAATATGATGAAGAAATCGAGGGAGATAATTGTAAATTATTCTTCTGGGACATAGCAGGTCAACGGGAGTTTGATTTCATGCGACCGACATTTTACAAGGGATCTAAAGCTGCAATAATCGTTTTCTCCCATACAGATGAAAATAGTTTTGATAATATTGCCGAATGGCACGAAGATATTAAAAAGTATACTGGAGAACTTCCGATCATTTTATTTGGCAATAAGACTGATTTAGTAGAAGAGCAAGACTTAGATGATGACAATGTTCAACAAGTTGTCAAAGAAAGAGATTTTCTTGGCTACTACAAGACATCAGCAAAAACTGGACAGGGTGTTTTCGAAGCATTTCAAGCAATAATAAAAAATTTATATCACAGATACAAAGAAGCTTAAACTATGTATGATGATATCGATCAAGGATATCCAAGAATCCTATTCTTTTCATCGAATCACTGTGCACCTTGTAAGCCTGTTGAAGAGATGCTAAAAAGAATAAATATTTCACTTTTTGGAAAAAAATTGAGAATTGAAAAAATTTCGTTAGATCTAGAAGAAAATCGCCAATTTACACAAGAATACCGAATTACTTCAGTGCCAACATTAATTATTGCAGATAAACGATTATCAGTAAACATCCAAGAAGAAGACATAATAGATGCAATACTTTACGCGTTTATAATTTCTGTTAAAATATAATATTTTTAAAAAAAATTAAAATAATATTCTAAATGAAAAAAAATAGTGTGAAAGATTATGGATAGACAATTACTCTCTAAAATTTTAACGCAAATGAAAAAAAATTTAAAAGAAGGCAAATCAATCGGGGACATGAAAGTTGGTGCTTTATTAGCTTTAGGACACCAACTAGAAGCTATTTTTTATTACTTGGGCCATGAATTAGGGACCATATTAAAAGTCAAGCAATTGAAAGACACTAATCAAATTCCGGAAGAATTGAAGAATTTAATTTCTCAATTCAATCTTGGAGAAGTTGAGATTATTGAGAGCACCGATGAGATAATTCAATTAAAATTAAAAGATCATTCATCAATTAAGGATTTAATTAAAAAGGGAATCAAAGCGACAGGCAGTTTCTGCTCATTTGAAGCGGGTTTATTAGCAGGTGTTGTAGAGCAATTAAGTGGAGTGCATTGCTTTGCCCAAGAGCTGGGATGTAGTTTACAAACGGGCGAAAATTACTGCGACTTCATGATAGTTTTTCAGAGAGACTAACGAGATTAAGCAATTAGAAGAAACTGGAGTTAGCGAAGATATCCTAATTTAAAAAAATATGCCCAGTTTCAGTGAGAGTTTTAGTCGAAAATTATTAATAATTATAAACTATATTTTGAATATAAAATATGGTTTTAAGTTTCTTAACAGTGTGTTGAATAATTAAAAAAAATAAAATAATTAAAAATATTAGATAATAAAAAAGAAATTTGCTAAGGAGTTTGACCAAAACTTAGAAAGGGTTGAGGAAAATGGAGCCTAAATATATAATAAAATTGGTTCTTCTTGGAGAGGCCAATGTAGGAAAAACATCGTTAGTATATAGATTTATAGAAAATAAATTTCGAGAGAATTATAAAAGTACCCTTGGTGTAAACCTTTTAAAGAAAGATATGGATGTAAGTGGATATGGTGTTGTTTCTGCATCAATATGGGATCTTGGAGGCCAAGAATCCTTTAAAAATCTACGACAGTTGTATTTGGAAGGAGCTAATGGGGCATTGTTAGTGTATGACACTACAAATCAAGAGTCATTTGATAAGCTTGATGAGTGGATACAAAGTTTTAGAGAAGCAAGGGAAGCTCCTGTCTATTTGATTGGGAATAAGTCTGATTTAAAAAATCTTGTAAAAGTAACAGAAAAGAAAGCTGGGGATTATGCAAAAACCAATAATATGAAATTAATCATTACTTCTGCTAAAACAGGGGAAAATGTAGAGGAGGCATTTAGAGAATTAACAAAAACTATCTTAGATAGGATTTCAGACTAATAAGAGTTATAATAAAAAACTTAGATCATTTCTTTTTCTTCATTAGTTATCGAATAAAAAATATTTATAAATAATATATTAACTATCAAATTTTGGTGATTTAAGCATATATCTTTTTTAAATCTACCACCTTTATAAAGGAAGATTTATTTAAATAAAATTAACAAAAAAACCTTGCAGTAAAGAATATTTTTATTTTTCCAAATTTCAAATCATAATTATCACATTAAGATTATCATGTCTGAAGAAGAAAAGGAATTTGAAGATGAAATTGAAGAAGAATTTGAAGAGGAAGAGGAAAAAGGGGAATACGATTATGAAACTGATCTTGATTATAAGATTGAGAATGTTGTAGCAACAGTAGTGGTAGAGATTACAGAAAAAATAGATCTTAATCAAATTGCAAGACGGCATGCCGAAGTTGAATATAATCCAGAACGCTTCCCTGGTCTTGTAATGCGGATAGAGAAACCTCGAGCAACGATTCTAATATTTTCTACCGGAAAAATGGTTGTTACGGGTCTTAGACAAGCAGCAGAAGCAGAAAGAGTTGTTGATAAGGTTGTAAAAAATATTAGAAAAGCGGGTATCAAAGTATCTAATCCAGAAATTACAATTCAAAATATAGTAGCTTCTGGGGACCTTCATACGAATATAGACCTAAATATGGCAGCAATTGTCATGGAATATGCCATGTATGAACCAGAAGTGTTTCCCGGGTTGATATATCGTATGCAAGACCCAAAAACCGTATTCTTGATTTTTTCTACTGGAAGAATTGTTTGTACAGGAGCTAAAAAAAAAGAAGTTGTCAGAGAGGCTGTTTTAAAATTAAACCAGCAAGTTAGGGATTTGGGCGTTGCGAAACAGGATATAGGAGATTCTGAATACCAAGATATTACGTTCATCTAAATCTTATTTTCTTTTTTATATTTTCTTCTAAATATTTGACTAATTTTAAGCCAGATAGCTTTTCCAATCTCAGGTAGTTAGTTCAATCAAATTAATGCTAATATTCAAAAAAAAAATTTATTATAAATAGCATCAATTGAAGTTAAATATTCATTATATAAAGCTTCCATTAACTTGAATTCTTTAGCCTTATTAAAAGCTAAGAGGAATAGTTGATTTAAAGTTTTATTATTATTAATTTTGTAAATGTCATCATCGATTCCCATTCGATCACTGTTTTGATCAAGGAAATTGCATAGTATATATCTATTCTCGTTACTCATTTTTATCTTATTTAGTGCACCAAACATCCTGAGGATTAAAGGTGCTTGAAATTTAATTTTATTGTGATGTAATGACTGAAAGACTTTAAGATATTCATTTCTTTTTAATATAACCGACATAAATAAAGAAATAAAAATATCCTTATTGAAGAAAAGTAATATTAGGATATTATCTTGATATATTTAAAACGCATAATCGAAACCTTTGAACTCATATTGGGGTTGGCTAAATTCGTGGTCTACTCTTTCTACTTGAGCGTACTTAGGACCTCTTTTTGTGAAATCTAACAATTCATATAATTTATCTTCAGGTCCTTCTGCTTCAATGTAGACAGTACCATTAGGCATGTTTTTAACAAATCCCGTTAAACCCAATTTTCGTGCAATTTTTCGAGTTGTATATCGAAAAAATACGCCTTGAACGAGACCATAAACTTTTATTATTATTCTTGACTCTTTCATACCTTTAAATAATAAACTTCTTTCTTGGAACTATATCCAATAACATTATTTTTCATGAGTGTTTCAATTACATTAAGCAACCAACGATTACTAACTCGTGTTGATTTTTTAATTTCATCAAAACTAAGACTATCATTTATAGTCAACAAAAAAAGAATCTTACTTTTTACCGTTAAATGATTCGAATCTGACACTTTTTCAAATTTTACTTCATAATCATACTGTTTGGTTTTCAAGTAGGCTACTTCATTGCTTAGTTTCGTTATCACTTCATCAGTGGTTCTAAAAACGTCTAAGCTAATGTTAAACATTGTTTCTAACCGTTGCTTTAAATTCTCTTCCATTGTTTCTTTATCAAGTTCTTTATTGAATTCTTCAAGAAGCTCAAGATAATCATCTCCATCGTCATATTTGCTTAAATGCAAAACAATTATCATTTCTTTATTTTCGTTATAATAAGAAATGGATTTCCATTTCTTCTCTTCAGTAATTATGTATGATTCTGTAAAGTTGTGGGAAATCGTGATTTGTTGTACAACTGGATCCGGGATTTCTAAATCCTCTGGGTATCGCATATAAATGGTTCCACCTAAAACCTCATCCCATTTAATTAAAAAAATACCCGTTGGCATTTTAGATTTCCTTTTTTCTTATTATTTCTGGTAACAGAAAAAAAATTTATTAATAAAATAATATCGTTCTATAATAAAAATTTAGTTCTTATCTAATTAATTAACCAAATATAATATCGTAATATATATATTTGACCTCTATTGGTAAATATAAACTTCTTTACAGGGAGAGTAACAAAAAAAATAAATAGTCCAATACCAAATTATCATTTAGAGAAGAAGTTATGACTATTTTCTATGTATATATTTTAGAAACAATCTCGAAAAACGGGAAGAAAAGATACTACACTGGATATACTAATAATCTTTATAGAAGATGGAGTGAACATCGAAATGGAAAGGGAGCAAAATTCTGTCGTGGAAAAAAAAATATTGAATTGAAATATTTTGAAACATTTATAACTAGAAAGGAAGCAATGAGACGGGAATTAGAAATTAAATCATTTTCAAGGAAACAAAAGAGAGATTTAATTAATAGTATGAATAACAATGTAAATTAGTTGATTATAGTTGTTAAATCAAAACTTTATAATTTGTTTAACAGGATTACCAGCTTCAGGGAAAACTACATTTGCTAATAAGTTGAAAAGAATCCTTGAAAAAAGATTAAATGAATTTGTAGTTAAAATCATCGATCCAGACAAGATCAGGCAAGTAGTAATGGCTAACAAATTTGATCACAAAAAAGAGTCTTTAGTTAGAGAAAATAATTTGAATGCAATTAGGAGAGAAATACAAGAAGGCCACATTGTCATTAGCGATGATTTAAATTATTACACCAGCATGAGGCACGATATAAAAGAAATCGCGGATGATTTTAATATAAAGTTTTTCATCATACACGTAGATACTCCCCTTGAAATCTGCATAAAATGGAATAAAACAAGAGGTAAACTCATTCCAAATAAAATTATTAAGAGAATTCAAAAAAAATTCGATCCTTTTAACAAATATAATTGGGATTTACCAGAAGCAAGATATGATCTCTCTCAAATACAAGACATAAATGTAGAAATTGAAGATCTTATAGATCGCCTTATGGAAAAATTAAAAATCCCAGAAAGTACTTTTGAAGAAAAAGAACAAGTGAAATCTTATTCGAACTTGGATAATGAACAATTAGATAAATTAACAAGAATTTATGTAGGTAAACTTTTGCAAAATTCTAATTACTTACACTTGAAAAAAAAGATCATTAAGATAAGGAAATTGTTTGTTCGACTTTATAGAACTAAATCATTGCAGAAACCAGAACTTTCAAAGGCGTTTAAAGATTATTTAGAGAAGAACTTAAACTTAAAAATACCAGAAGAGCTCTTCTAAATCATTTTTATAAATAATAAAGAAAAAGAAAATAAACCATATTTACTTTAATTACTTGTGTTTAGATATTTTTATTAGTTAAATTTATGATTATCTAAAGAATTAAAAAATGACACAAGAAAAAAATGTGAGAAGAACAGCCAAATTAAGAATTGAAAGGCTGGAAAAAAGCCGAAGTGGGCGTTCATTATGCTACATAGATCAGGATGTAATGTTAAATCTAGGGCTAAATACCGGCGACATAATTGACATTAGGGGTAAAAAAAGGACAACAGGAATAGCAGTTTCTAGCATTCATGACAGAGGTAAGGGCATAATAAGGCTAGATGGCCTCCAAAGACTTAATGCGGGAGCAACAATTGGAGAATACATTTCAATCCAAATAGCAGAAGTATTTCCCGCCATCGAAATAGTCTTAACTCCTACTAGACCGAATATAGACTTGAAAAGGCAAGCTGAAGCTATTAAAAGCAAATTGATAGATAAACCAGTGGTTCTTGGTGATATCGTGGATGTTTTGGGGACATTTGTTCAAAGGGGTGATCGAGATAACCCAATGTCCGATATCATGAAAATTTTTCAATGGGGAGGGAAAAGAAGACCAACTTTGGGGACATTAAGACTAATCGTTGAAAATTTAAAACCCTCAGACAAAGTGGTAAAAATTTCGCGTGATACTTTAATAAAAGTTAATAAAAGAGTTGCTGTTTTAAATATTTCTGGTGGTGTCGTAACTTATGATGATGTTGGAGGATTAACCGACGAAATTCAGAGAATTAGAGAAATGGTTGAATTACCTATAAAGCATCCTGAATTATTTCATCGATTAAACATAGATCCACCAAAAGGAGTACTGTTTTATGGACCTTCTGGAACAGGTAAAACCCTAATGGCGAAAGCTGTATCTCAGGAGTCTAATGCTAATTTTATTACGATAAATGGTCCAGAAATAATGAGTAAATTCTATGGAGCAAGTGAAGGTCGCCTTCGTGAAATCTTCAGAGAAGCAGAAGAAAATGCTCCTTCTATAATTTTTATAGATGAAATAGATTCAATTGCCCCTAAAAGGGTAGAAACTTCTGGAGAAGTTGAACGACGTGTAGTTTCACAACTTCTTTCATTAATGGATGGTTTGCAAGGTAGAGGAGAAATAATTTGTGTAGGTGCGACGAATAGAATTAATGCTATAGATGAAGCCTTAAGAAGACCAGGACGATTCGATCGAGAGATCGAATTTGGCGTTCCTAACGTTAATGGTAGAAAGGAAATCTTCCAAATACATACGAGAGGAATGCCCTTAGAAGAAGATGTCGATCTCGATAATTATGCTGAAATAACTCATGGATTCGTGGGAGCAGACATAATGGCAGTAAGTAGAGAAGCTGCAATGTTCTCATTGAGAAGAGTATTGCCAAAAATTAATTTGGATGAACCAATTCCAAGTGAAATCATTCAAGAAATTAAAATTAAAGATGATGATTTCGCCAAATCAATCAATTTAATTGAACCATCAGCAATGCGGGAGGTGATGGTTGAAATTCCTGATGCATCTTGGGATGACGTGGGAGGACTGGAAGATATCAAGCAGGAGTTGAGAGAATCAGTAGACTGGCCTTTAAAATACCCCAAATTATTTGAAAAAGCGGGTATACGCCCTTTAAATGGCATTCTACTTTTTGGACCTCCAGGATGTGGAAAAACTCTTTTGGCTAAAGCTATTGCAAATGAGAGCCAATCAAACTTTATTGCAATAAAGGGTCCTGAAATCTATTCTAAATGGGTTGGAGAAAGTGAAAGAGCCGTCAGGGAGATATTTCGTAAAGCACGACAAGCAGCTCCGTCAATAATATATTTTGATGAAATTGATGCCATATCTTCAGGAAGAGGGACCTATGAAGGCACTCATACATTTGCTTCAATAGTAAATCAGATGTTAGTTGAGATGGATGGAATTGAAAATCGAAGAGGAATAGTTATAGTTGCAAGTACAAACCGTCCAGACATTGTTGATCCAGCATTCTTAAGACCAGGCAGATTCGATCGTTTAATTTTTGTGGAAGCTCCTGACCATGAAGCAAGATTAAAAATTTTACAAGTTCACACAAAGTATATGCCATTAGCCGAAGATGTTTCTTTGGAAAAAATAGCACGTAATACCGAAGGATATAGTGGAGCAGATTTAGAAAATGTATGCCGTGAGGCAGGCATGCAAGCAATTAGAGAGAAAATGACAAACATAGATCGAATAGAAAATAGACACTTTGAGTTCTCTTTATCTAAGATTAAATCAACTTTACCTAAAGAAATCATTGAAAGATATGAAAGTATGGCCAAGCAACTAACAGAATCACGCAATATTAAAGAAACCAGAGCCGACTTTTATAAATAACATCTTTTAAAATTCTTTACTTTTTCTAATTCCTTTCATTAAGTATAAAATCCACAACGCATTGTTTAATTTTATATAAAACCTTATCTAAATAACTAACAATTAAAAATTTAAAGAGAGCTTTTAAATGACTGAAATAAAAGTAAATTGGAAAGGACACGTGAAAAAATACAAGGCGGCAATGGAAGAATTGGACCTTGATTTTTGCGTACTTACACGTGTTAAATCAATAACTTATCTGACAGGATGTTTTGTACCATGGAAAAGCTATTTTTTTCTCCCAAAAGAAGGAATGGGAGAGCCAGAATTATTTACTGTACTCTTAGATGTGGAAAGAATAAGAGCAGAAGGGCATATAAAAAATATAAGTGGATGGGGGCCTCTCAAGGGATTCTATATAGAAAAGAAACTACAAAAAGCAGCTAAAAAAGCAGGGGTGTATAATCCTAAAGGATCTGCTCCCAAAATAGGGGTAGAATTGGGATTAGATATTTGCGTAACTGGTCAAATGCTCTCATATACCGAAGCAGAATTGCTAAAGAACGTGTTTCCAGGATGTGAACTTGTTGATTTTAATGATAAAACCGAAAGAATTCAATTTATCAAAGAACCAGAGGAGATTGCTATGCTTCGTAAAGCATCCGAAATTACTGATATTGGACAAGAAGTTGTTAAGAGAGAATTAAATGAACGCCCTGAAGGGAAAATATTTACTGAAAATGAGATTGCGGGAATAGGTACTTTAGCTATGAGAAAGGCAGGTAGCAATTATGAATGGACTTTTACAGGAAGTCAGGAGATTGGCTCAGGTTATCGTGCAGCATGGACATTTAATGGATGTACACCGGCTACAAATAAAGAAGTCAATGAAGGGGAATCCTTACTTGTAGACTTACACAGTGAATATGGATGTTATTTAGGAGATTTGAGTCATAACTATATTCTTGGATCATGTCCTTCTGAGCTTAAGAAGTTCAATGAAGTATATGAACAATTATGCTATGCTCTCATTGACAACATGTATGTGGGAAATACATTCGATAATTGTTATCAAGAAGTACATAAAGTGGCTGAAAAAGCAGGATATCCCAATGATCTTTTTTTCGGTTTGGGGCACTCAATAGGCATCATTGGTAATGAATCCACTCCTGTGGTTGTTCCCGGTAAGGATTGGGGACATTTAACATTTGAAGAAAACATGGTTGAAATTGCGGCTATTGTATTTAACAGACCTGGACTTGGAGGTTTAAGGCTTGAATCACCAACTCTAGTTACAAGTAAGGGTGCTGAAGTTCTTCCTAAAACACCTTTCGAAGTGGATTATGTATAATTATCAATATACGATATTTTTTTAATACAATGTTATCAGATTCTTTAAAAAATGAGCTTAAAGATATTTTAATCCAGTTAGTTCAAATACCGAGTGAAAATCCTCCAGGAAAGACTGAAGAAGTTGTAAACTTCTTAATTTCAAAAGTTTTTAAAGAAGAAGAAGGATTCAACAATGAAATTATTGATTTTTCTAAAAAAGATGTAAAACTCCATAATTTAATAACGAAAATTGGATCTGGAAACCGGAAGATAATATTATCAGGTCATTTTGATGTAGTTCCTGTTGGAGATCTGTCTAAATGGGATCATTCTCCTTTTTCAGCAAAAATAATCGATGGAAAATTATATGGTCGTGGTGCTGCCGATATGAAAGGAGGAATAACTTCTTTGATAGGAGTTATGAAAAAATTAAGCAAAAATAAAGATTTTTTAGATGAAAATAAATTACTTTTTCTTGGTACTGCCGATGAAGAAACTGGGATGCTTGGTTCTCATATATTGTCGAGGAAAGGGATTGTTAGAGATGCAGATTTATTAATTATAGCTGAGCCAACTGATTTAAATATTGGAGTTGCTGAAAAAGGTTTATTATGGGCAACCTTAAAGGTTTATGGGAAATCTGCTCATGCTTCAATGCCTAACGAGGGCTTTAATGCTATAGAAGGAGCACTTAAAATTATACCTCAATTATATAATTGCTTAGAAGATAAATCCAATAAAATTCTAGGAAGATCAACTTTAAACATTGGAAGAATTCATGGCGGTACGAAAATAAATATTGTTCCAGATTATGCAGAGTTAGAAATTGATTTTAGATTAATCCCAGAACAAGCACATGATAGTGTAATTAATAACTTGAGAAAAATTGAATTAAATCCTTATTCTATAGAAGTCAAAATCACGCATACCTTGCAAGCTTTATTAACTGATTTAAATCATCTATTCATCCAAAATTTAAAAAAAATTGTAAATTCTGAATTAATTGGTTTATCTTATGCAACAGATGCAAGTCAATATGTTAATCGAAAGAATAATGTTCCTTTTGTAATATTTGGTCCTGGAGATCCGAATATTGTTCATAAACCAAATGAATGGATATCATTAGAACAAGTATTTCAAGCAACTGAATTCTTAACTGAGACGTTTTTAAAAACTTATTCGAAATAAGACATCAAATTAGAATTTTTTAATAAAGTTCTCAATTCTATTCATTGCTTCTTCAAGTTTTGCCATTTCAGTTGCGTACGATATTCTTATCATGTGATGTGAAAAAGAACCAAAAATTCCTCCCGGTACTACTGCTACTGATTGTTCTTTCATTAAATCCCTAGAGCATTTTGTCCCGCTAATGTTAAATTGTTCAGTCGAGGGCATCATATAAAAAGCACCACGAGGTTTTATCAGGTTAAATCTCATTTCTTTTAATCTATCATAGACAAAATTTCGTCTATTATCAAAACTTTCCCAAATTTTATCAAAAAACTTAGTTCCCATTTTTAATGCCTCAATAAACCCATACTGAGCAGCATGATTAGTACCAGCAACCGTGTATTGATGAAATTTTTCCATTAAATCTATTATTTCTTTTGGAGCAACAGCATAACCCAACCTGAATCCGGTGGCAGAAAATAATTTTGACATCGCATTTACCGTTATCGTGCGATCGAACATTCCATTCAAAGACGCGGGACTGGTATGAGTTAATCCATCGTAGATGTAGTTTTCATAAACCTCATCCATGATTAAATATAAATCATTATCTATCACAATATCAACGATTTCTTTCAATTCAGTTGAACTTAGAGCATGACCAGTAGGATTATTCGGTGTATTGATCAACATTGCCTTAGTTTCATTTGTAATCGAATTTTTTATTCTTTCAATATTAGGGCTAAAATCTTTATTTCGCTCAATTTCGATCACTTTTACACCAAAAAATAAAGCACAATAAAAGTACGAGACAAAATTCGGTGAAGAAATAATTATTTCATCTCCAGGGTTAAAGACTGAAGCAAATGCTAAGGTAATTGCTTGACTAGCTCCATTAGTAACAATAATATTATCTCTCCAATTGGCGTTGATCTTGTTGGTGTTATTCACCTTTTTCTCTATTAACTCTAATAATTCTGGCACTCCTTTCGTAGGAGCATACATCGTAATATTTTTTTTTAAAGCGTTAATGTTTCCTTGTATGGCAGGTTCAGGTGTCTGGAAATCTGGCTGCCCAATACCAAGACTAATCACATCTGAACGTCCAGCAGCAAGATCGAATAATTCTCTAATTGCTGATTTTGGAGCTTTGGATACTCTTTGAGAAACACCTTTCATATTGTTCTCTCTCTTTCTAAATGATTTGGAAAAATTTGAAAATTGATATGTTTATACAAAAAAGAGTTTGTTCAGATTAAAAATTTTTTATAATACTACCCCGCGATTACTTAAAATTTGATTCACCAAAAGTAAAAATGCCTTTTCTATATTTTCTCCTAATTTTGCGCTAGTTTCGATAAAATCACTGGCATTAATTTTTTTTGACATTTCTGCTCCTTTCTCAGCAGGAACTACTCTTTCATCCTTTAAATCAATTTTATTGCCAATTAGCACGAATACTCCTTCTTTCCTCACATATTTTTTAAAATCTCGCAACCATTTTGTACTTATGCTCTCAAAAGTATTATAACGAGTGACATCGTAAACCAGCAGTGCACCTTCACATCCTTGAAAATACATGCTTCGTACTACTTGATATTTCTCTTGCCCTGCTAAGTCCCACATGATTAGTCTGACCTTAGTGTTTTCCTTTATATTTACGTCTTTTCTAACGATATTTGCGCCTAGCGTTGGCTTATAATCTTCTTGGAAAGACCCTTCTACAAACTGGTTTATTAATGAAGTTTTTCCTACTGCTGCTTCTCCAAGTACAGCGATTTTAAAAACGAATTCTCGTAATTCTTTAGCTTCTTCTACAGACATTATGCAAATTATAATATTGTTATATGTCTATTTAATACTTTATTTCAACTTTTATTAGAAAAATTTCTTATTCAAAATTCTAAGGATTTCCTCTATTGATGAATAGTAATTTATATTTTGTCTTTTGTCTATTTAAGTCTTTTTTTCAATCTTCAATTTCAATATGAATGTGTTATGATTTGGATCATTAACATCTTCTTTATTTCCATTATGTATGACTTTATGCTCTGAAGAAAGTGTCTTTTCTAACGAATGAACTAAAAATCCCTTGAATAAAACGCATGGTACTCCAATTTCAGAACAAAATATACACCTTTGAACGAATACAGTTATAAAATTCTCACTATTTTCTAAAATTTCGACTTTCCAATCTGCTATTATTATAGAATTAATTTCATGGACAATTTCTTCAACACTTTTTCCATAAGGAAATAAATAAAAGGAGAATTTTTTTCCAATTTCAAAGAGAAGTTTCGAAGAATCATATAATAAACAATTTTGAGCAGAAATAATTTTCTTAAAAGAAAAAAAATCTAACATCTGATTTTGATCTTCATCTCTAATATTTTTTAGATGGAGCATTTCAGCTTCCTTTAAAATGGACTTCATTCCATCATAATCAAGTATGTCATGATATGCCTGAAGAAGTGCAGTAACAACTTTATACTTTACTTCTCCTTTATAATCGCCAATCATATATTCAAAATTTTATTCAGAACTTAAATTAAAATGAATAATTTGTGTAAATAACATTTTTTTTAATTTTATTCTATACTAACCCCATATTTGTTTAATACTTGAAAAACTAATCGTTTAAAAGCTATTTCAACGTTTTCTCCGTATTTAGCGCTAGTTTCAATGAAATCAATAGCTCTAATCTCTTCAGCTAGTTTTTCTCCTTTTTCTGATGGTACTGCTAGTGATTCCTTTAGATCAACTTTATTCCCAATCAAAATGTAAACACCGTCCGGTCTTCCAAATTTTTTAAAATCCTCCAGCCATTTTGAGGTAATACGATCAAATGTAGCCTGCCGAGTAATATCATACACGAGCAGACTTCCATGGCACCCTTCAAAGAACATTTTTCGGGTCAAATCATATTTTTCTTGACCTGCAATGTCCCAAATTGCAATCTGGATTTTGATATCATTGAACCTTAGTTTTTTTATTATAATGTTAACCCCCAAGGTTGGTTGATAATTCTCCTTAAATCCTTCTTCAGTATAGCGATTAATCAAGGAAGTTTTACCAACAGCGGGATCTCCCAAAAGTGCTAATTTTAAAACAAATTTTTTTACTGGCATTAAAAGATCACTTTTTTAAATATTTAAAAGGGATAAATTAAATCGAGGATCATTAGCTCTGTTTAATTGTTGGTCAATTTCAATTATGCAAACTTCTCCTGTAACTGAAATTATGCTAGGTTTGTTTAAATGGCCTCCAATTATTTTGTAATCTCTTGTTCCTACAGAAACATGTAGATGAATTAGAGGTTCTCCATCCTTATAAGCAATATTTCCTACACATGAAACTAATTCAACATACTCATTAAAAGTTTTATTTTTATATTGCTTGGATTCAATGTCGAAATAACCAAGAGTAAATTCTTTCAATGCGCCTATACAATTAACTAAACCTGATTTAATATCATGATATTTCACCATTTCAAGAATTGCATCAATTAAATCCTCATTAGGCTCTACTTTTCCAACAATTACTCTCCGAATTTTGGTATCAATACTCCTCAATTTCTTACCTAAACTGTTATTTTTTAATATATTTATTTGATATATTCAGATTTTTTATATTTGACCTATAAGGAGAATTTATAAATAATAATTATAGTGTAAAATTTCATCAATGATAGGGAAAAATTAATTATGGTGAACTTTCATAACCAATATTAGTATACCCAAAAGTGACCGATTATGCCAGAAAAAGTAGTAATTGCCGGTGTTGAATTGTTATTATCTGAACCCGCCCAAGTTGATATGGAATGGGTTGGAAACGATGATTTGATTAATCAATTAAAAGCCGCTTGGATGGTCGTAGATAAGAATGATCTTCCCTTGAACCCTCGCATTCTTGGAAAACCGGGGGTTGGTAAGACGACTTTAGGTTATGCAGCTGGAAAGAGGTTAAAAAAGGATGTTTACATGTTTCAATGTACAATGGATACCCGCCCAGAAGATTTGTTAATTAGCCCAGTCATAGCCTCAGGTAATAAAATCGCATACGTTGCTAGCTCATTAGTTTCTGCAATGATTAAAGGAGGAGTTTGCCTCTTAGATGAAGGAAATAGGATGAGCGAAAAAAGTTGGGCTTCATTGGCACCATTAATGGATAAAAGGCGTTATGTTGAAAGCATTATTACAGGTATCAGGATATATGCGCATCCAGATTTTCGGTTATGTGTTACCATGAATGCTGATTCTAGCACGTATGAAATTCCGGAATACATACAATCTCGCTTACAACCTAAGATTTATATAGAATTTCCTAATAAAGCTGATGAACTGAAAATTTTAAAATACAATTTGCCATTTGCTTCGGAAGAAATATTAGAATATTGCGCAGATTTTCTTCAAAATTCTCACATTCATGATGAGCCATACACGGTAAGAGATGGAATTAATATTTTACGATATTATATTAAGACGAGGTTGATGAAAAAAGAAAATCAAGATAAGTTAGATAAACAAGAATTTGAAAATTCTGTAGTTCAAGTTTCAGAGGAAGCAGCAATAAAATATTTGCCCGGAAATTATGAAGAATTCATGAAAAAGCAGCAGGAATCCATCACTTTTAAGATATTTAAAGATTTAGATGAAGTTAATGATTATTATGATAAATTTGTAAAGAAATCTGATAAAGATTCAAATGGATAGGAATCCTTATATTAAGTTTAAAAATATTTATGTTATTCCCACTTTCCATTCGGGTAGAATTGGATTTAATTCCTCATAAAAATGTAAAAATATATAATATAAATAGTTCTGACGATTCTATAATCGAAATAATTAGAAATGACCTTACAAATGACATTTCAATTGAATTAAATGATGTTTTTGTTTCAGATTATTTGTCTTATAGCATCATCTTTCCCAATGATTATATTATAAATCAAATTAAATCATGGAATTAAATTCCTACTATTTATATAAATTTGTATATAATAACGCTATTAGGTCTATGGAGTTTTATCCAGGTTATGCAAGTAAAACACCTATCTTTAAAGCTAATGAATCTCAAAAAGATGAAATAACTAAATCTGTATAAGATTTAATGGATTTGAATGAAAATTTATTATCTTATAATGAAACAATTCAAAAAATCTATAAAAAGTATTCTGGTGTTAAAAAAAACAAGATTAATGGAGATAATACAAAATAATTTCTACAGATTGTTATTAATGAAAGATAACTATAATTAAGGTTAGAGAAATAAATGTAAATACTGATAATGATTTATTATTAGTGAAAATTAATTTTAATTAAAACTTGATGAATAGGTTATTAATAGTTCTATGACTAAAATCATCTTTATGTCTGCTTTTCCGCCAATGATACATGGAATAGGATCTTATACCAAGT